>JBHJGR010000225.1:0-23251 GCA_050331615.1 Elainellaceae cyanobacterium | reverse complement strand
GAGTTTTGGCACTCGCCAGTGGCTGGCCCAGTCATCGTTCAGTAAAGATTAAGTGAAGGGCCGAGCCGGATTTTTGGCTGTTTTGGGGCCAACTCACTATGATTGACTGAGGCTGCAGGGCGTTAGTCTGGATGTTGCGGGAATGCTAGATGGGAATCCCTAACGACCCTGCGTCCGTTACTAATCTGAGAGGAGCAGCGAGAAATATGGCATACGAACGCGAGAAGCAAGTGGCAATTGAGGCGGCGATCGCCGCTGGCAAGCTCTGTGAAGAGGTGCGCCGCACTATCACCCCAGAAGCGATTGAAAAGAAGGACAAGAGCCCAGTAACCGTGGCCGACTTTGGCTCCCAGGCGGTGATCTGCAAAGCCGTTGCCGATGCCTTTCCCGCTGACCCAATCGTGGGTGAAGAAGATGCAGCCGAGCTGCGGACGCCGGAGATGGGCGATCGCCTCCAGCAGGTCACAGGCTTTGTGAAAACAGTGCTCGCCGGTGCTACGCCTGGTCAGGTGGTGGACTGGATTGATCGGGGCAATGGGGAAGCGGGCGATCGCTTCTGGACGCTGGACCCCATCGACGGGACTAAAGGCTTTTTGCGGCAAGATCAGTACGCCGTGGCCCTGGCCCTGATCGAAAATGGTGACCTGAAGGTCGGCGTGCTGGCCTGCCCCGCCCTCGCGTTTGACGCAAATTCGGAGCCTGGGCTGCTCTTTGTGGCGGTGCGCGGCGAAGGAGCCGAGATGATGCCCATGGGCGGCAGTCTCCAGCCTATTCGCGTCGTCAGCGCCGACGATACTGCCCGACTGCGCTTTGTCGAAAGCGTCGAGTCTTCCCACGGAGATCAGGACCGTCAGGAGGCGGTGGCCAAGGCGGCAGGCTTCACCAGCGGCTCCCTCAAGATGGACAGCCAGGCCAAGTATGGGGCCGTGGCGGCGGGCGAGGCTGCCCTCTACCTGCGGCTGCCTTCTCCCAAGTCGCCGGACTATCGCGAGAAAATTTGGGATCACGCTGCCGGGGCAATCGTGGTCGAAGAGGCGGGCGGTCGCGTCACCGATATGTACGGCAAGCCGCTGGATTTCTCCAAGGGAGCCAAGCTGGTGGATAACCAGGGCATCGTCGTCAGCAATGGCGCTATTCACGACACGGTGATTCAGGCTCTGGCAGCTTCAATGGCGACCGCATAGGCTTGGTTTGAAGATTGTGGGGCGATCGCTCATGCCCCTTCGGCCAATTCCTGTCGATCTTGCTCTTTCTCGACCCGACGCTGTTCTGCCATCGCCCGCTGGTGGGCGGCCTCACCCGCCCGGTCGGCCCGCCGCTCACTCAGCTGGTTAACCGCAGACATGCGCCCGTATAGCAGCAGCGTATCGTCTGGGTAAACTCTGGTTTCACCTTTGGGCGCGCCTACATAGCGACCGTTGGAGCGCACAATGCCGAGGACAACGGTGCCTTCCTCCTGCAGGTTCAGCTCCGACAGCGGGCGGTGGGCCAGCCAGTCCTGGGGCTGCACATTCAGCTCAGTAACGGTGTAGTCGCCAGAGAGGTGCAGCAGGCTAGCGTAGTCCTTCACATCTAGATCGGTCCATCGCCGCAGCGCCCATTTGATGATCTTAGAGACGTAGCGATCGACCCACTTGCTGCGGGCAACCAGCCACAGGATAACCAACCCCAGCGCGAGTATGAGCAGCCGTGGGACCCAGGCGCTGGGTCCGACCGTATTAATAAAAGTCAACATCAGGGAAGAAATGGCGGTAATCACCCCCACATTGCCGAGCAGCATCAGCAGCATGAGAATGCGCCGCCGCACCGGATGGTTGACCACCTGCTCGGCCTCATTTGTCGTAAAGCCAACGCCCGTATAGGCCGAACGGGCCTGGAACTGAGCCGACTCCTGCGACAATCCCGTTAGCGTTAGGGCGATGGATGCAATTCGGTTGATCAGTAGGGCCAGGGTTAAAACGGTTAGGAGCGAAGCAAGTGCTGCCAAGGTTATTGTCCACCGTAAGTGCTAAAGCACAATTAATTACAGCCTATGGGCTATGCGCCCTCGCTGGGGGCGCATAACCCCAAGAAGATAACTTCGTTTAACTTCTTAACTTTTGTGGGCCTGCTGCGCCCACGCTACTATCTACCAGTGAACCACGGCGAATCTAGGCACGAACCGATCCGGGCCACAGCTCCTTGAGTTCGGACGGCATCATGCTGGTAACGTCTTCGATTTCGCCGGTTGAGATCCGCATTGCCAGCTGCTCAAAGACGGTCCGCACTAGCTTTTCTACGTCAACGTCGGGATCAGTGTTCTGGAGATAGTCACGAATTCGGGCGAGAAATTCCTCTTTGCTGCGCTCTTTGGTGGGCTTGTTGGCGGGCCTCCAGTCCTCATAGTAGAAACCAGCCAGCAGGACCGGTAGCTGTGCACCCAGGTGAGCTGCCTCTTCGACCGGGAGGCGATCGCGCAGGGCATGCAAGGTCATCCTCATCCCCTGGAATGCCTTATGCTTGTCATCCCATTCCAAGTTTTGGGCCAGGTCGTTTACCCAGACGTTACTCTTTTGGACGGTGTGATCAAATACACTGAGTCCGGTCATAGTCATACTTTCTTTCCTCCTCAATAGAGAGTCCTTTCACTGTGCTTTTGTGCTCTAAGTAGAACTGCGTTGAAAAACGAAGGCTAGAAAACCCGGGGGAGCACCCCGGCGGGGCGCTCCCCCGGGTTTTCTAACATGAATTTAATTGTGCCGACCTACTTATTTCTCAAATTACGTAGTGATACCAACAGCCGACATCGTTCCTGAGTCATAGGTACGAGAGAGGCCGCCGCTCAGTGCAAGGGGGCGATCGCCCCACCGACAAAGCCAGTGTTGTTTGACACTCCCCATAGCTAAAAGCTAGGGGATTCTTGGTTCATCCACGATCCATAACTAGCGATGGAAGCGGGTTTTGCTGGAGTTTTGGAATGAGGAGCAGGACGAAATGATATCTATCGCCCATCGAGACCTAATTTGGCCGAGCCTGCCGCTGGCGGCTTGGAGTGACACCTGCGCCACGCTGCATCTGTGGACTCAAATTATGGGCAAGATTCGCCTGGCCCAAAGTCCCTGGATCAATCACTCGTGGCACTTAAACAAAGTCGGCGATATCGATCTGACTAGCCTGGATGCCAGTCAGTAAGGCAATTTCGGTTTTACCCACCGATATCAGAGTGTCCTTGCCGTCCTGCTGAATGTCTAGCTGGCGGAATCGCGCCCCTTTGACATCCAGCACATCCTGGCCGTTCTTGAAGTCGCGGATGGTGTCCATTTCGCCCTTCTTGCTGAGGACAAAGGTGTCCTGCTTGCCGCCACCGATGAGCACATCTACGCCCGCCTGGCCAATGAGGACATCTTCGCCGCCCCCGCCTTTGAGCAGGTCGTCCCCCGCCCCACCCTTGAGGCGATCGCTGCCCGCTCCTCCTATCAGGCGGTCTTCGTCATTGCCGCCCAGCAGCGTGTCGTTGCCGCCGCCACCCACCAGCCTATCGTCGCCGTTGCCGCCCAGCAGCTTATCGTTGCCGCCCAGGCCCCTCATCACGTCCTGCTCGTCACCACCCCTGAGGCGATCGCCCTTACCTGATCCTTTGGAGACCACGGTAATGGGCTCCTCGGCCTGCAGCTCAAACGGATTTTCTACCGGCATGCCCGGATCTTCTTCCACAATGACTGTCGCCGGGACCTCAGGGGAGGCGGGGCTTGAGGGATTGATAGTGGGTGCCGCTGGCATCGATGGACCGGGGTTGGTGGGAGCTTCAGAGTCAGCGGCCACGACCTGAGGATTGACCGTCAGCATATAATCGTCGCTGACCGCTGCCCCCGATTGATCGGTGGCGGTGACGCGAATGCCGACGGTGCCGACATGGGCTGCACTGGGCGTACCGCTAAAGCTGAGAGTTGCCGCATTAAAGGAGAGCCACCCCGGTAAAGCACCTCCTGCGTCGGTGGTGGCGCTGTAGGTGAGGCGATCGCCCTCATTGGCATCATTGAACATCTGGGGGCTGAGCGATAGGCCAAACGGTGTCTGTGCCGTCACGGCCTGGTCGGCAACGGGGGCAACGACTGTGGGAGCCACGTTACTCACTACCAGGATGTCAAAGGTGTCCCGCACCGTGCCGCCAAAGCCATCATCCACGGTGATGGTCACCGTGCTGGCGACAGCGTCCGGGTTGGCTGCGGTGCCGCTGATGATGCCCGTGCTGGCATCCAGGCTGAAGCTATCGGGCAGGCCCGTTTCGAAGTAGGTAAACGTATCTCCGGTATCAACGTCGCTGAAATACGCACTGAGATCCAGGCTGAATAAAATCCCCTGAATCGGTTTCTGGTTGGCAATTTCTTTACCCAGGACCGGGGCATCATTGGTGTTCTCAACAGTAAGGGTAAACTGATGGCCGACCGTAGCCCCCTGGCTATCAGTGGCGGTGAGGGCGATCGCCATCGTCCCAACTGCGGCATTACTGGGGGAACCGCTGATCACTCCCGTCTCGCCATTGAGGCTTAAACCATCGGGCAGCCCCGTGGCGGTGTAGGTCAACTGGTCTCCAGCATCGATGTCGCTGAAGAAGCGGTTGATATCCAGCACAAACGCCTGGTCTTCGGTGGCCTGCTGGTCAGGAATAGGGCTGGCGATCGCTGGCCCATCATTGGTATTCTCCACCGTCAGGTCAAAGCTGGTGCTGACCACCCCACCATTACCATCCGTCGCCTTGACGGTGACCTGACCCGTACCCACCGCCCCGTTGGTGGGCGTACCGCTGATCTGTCCCGTAGCGGTGTTAATGCTCAGCCCTTCAGGCAGGCCAATGGCCGAATAGGCCAGCGTATCGCTGACATCTACATCATTGAAGTAGCCGCTCGCATCAAAGGTGAATTCCCGATCTTCAAAGGCCGTCTGTGCCGGAATATCGTCCGTGGTGGTGGGCGCATCGTTGGTGTTGCTAACGGTTAGGTCGAAGGTGCTGCTGGCCGTTTCCCCCTGGCTATCGGTGACGGTCACCGTAATCGACGTGACGCCCACTGCAGCGTTGGTGGGGGTGCCGCTGATGATGCCCGTTTCCCTAGCGATCGCCAGTCCATCGGGCAGGCCCACTGCTGAGTAGGTCAGCACATCATCGCCATCAATATCCCTGAAGAAGCCGCTGCTATTGAAGGAGAAGGACTGATCTTCTACAGCCTGCCGGTCGGGAATCTCGCTCACAGCCACAGGCGCATCATTGTCATTCGCTACCGTCAGCTCAAAGCCACCGTTGGCTACCCCGCCATTGCCGTCCGTTGCCGTGATTGTAATTGGGTTAGAGCCAACGGCCTGGTTTGTGGGGGTACCGCTGATGATGCCCGTGGCGCTGTCGATGGTCAGCCCCTCGGGAAGACCAGCCGCAAAGAAGGTGAGGGCGTCTCCGATGTCTTCGTCCTCAAAGTTGGTGCTCACGTCTAGGCTAAAGGCGACATCCTCCGTGGCGTTCTGAGCTGGGATATCGGTCACCAGCGTCGGCGCATCGTTGGTATTGCCAACGGTCAGGTCAAACGAGGCGGACGCCGACTGACCCGCACTATCAACTATCGTGACAGCGATCGCATGGGTACCCACCGCCGCATTCACGGGGACGCCGCTGATTATGCCAGTTTCAGGAGCAATGCTCAGTCCGGCAGGCAGGCCCGATGCGGTATAAGTAAAGGTGTCATCAGCGTCAACATCATCAAAGTATAGGCTGGCGTTGAAGGTGAAGAGCTGATCTTCAGTTGCTGTCGCAGCAGGGATTGGCAGCGGCGCGGTTGGCCCGTCGTTAACGTTGGCGATCGCGATATCAAACGTATCCACAATCACGCCCCCCCGACCATCGGAAGCCGTAATGGTAATGCTAGTAACGCCCACCGCATCGTTTGTGGGGAAGCCACTGATGACGCCTGTGCTGGCATTCAGAGTCAAACCATCCGGCAGGGTATTGGCAAAATACGTCAGGGCCGCATCGGGGTCTTGGTCGCGGAAGTAGTGGCTGACGTTGACGCTGAAGAAGGAATCTTCTGTAGCCGTCTGGTCGGGAATCTCACTGGCCAGGGTAGGAGCATCGTTGGTGTTGGCTACGGTGATCGTGAAGGAGCTGCTGACCTTTCTATTGGCTCTGTCGCTGGCGGTGACGGTTACGATGCGATCGCCCACTGCGGCGTTCGTGGGGGTACCGCTGATGATGCCCGTGGCGCTGTCAAGGCTCAACCCATCAGGCAAACCCGAGGCAGCGTAAGTCAGGCTGTCTCCTGCATCGATGTCTTCGAAAAAGGAGGTCACGTTTAGGCTGAAGGCGCTGTCCTCCGTAGCCGAGGCGTCTGGGATAGGGGTGACAACGGTGGGCGCGTCATTAGTATTGGCCACCGTGAGCATGAAGGTGCTCTGGGCCGTCGCCCCTTCCCCGTCCTGTAGGGTGACGGTGATTGTGTTTTCGCCCACGGCATTGTTAGTAGGCGTACCGCTGATGACTCCAGAACTGGCATCGATGCTCAACCCCTCTGGTAAGCCAGTGGCGGAGTAAGTGCGGCTGTCGCCTAAATCAATATCGCTAAAGTTGCCGCTGACGCTAATGCTGACAAATAGGTCTTCCGTCACGGTCTGGTTAGGAATGGGGCTGGTGACGGTGGGAGGGTCATTGGTGTTGGCGACCGCGATCGTAAAGATGTCGCTGACGCTTCTACCCGCTGTATCAGTAGCGGTGACGGTGACGGGGCGATCGCCCACTGCTGCGTTGGTGGGGGTGCCGCTGATGATGCCCGTGGCGCTGTCGATGCTCAAACCATCGGGTAAGCTTGTCGCGCTGTAGGTAAGCGTGTCACCCACATCAATATCTTTGAAGAAGGGCTTCAGGTCTAGGGTAAAGGCACTGCCTTCCGTGGCGGGGGTGTCCGGAATGGGAGTATCGACGGTGGGCCTATCGTTGGTATTCACCACGGTGAGGGTGAAGGTATCCTGAATCTGCTCCCCTGCTCGGTCCTGCACTGTGACAGTGATGGAGTTGTCGCCAACGGCACCGTTGGTGGGGATGCCGCTGATCACGCCGGAACTGGGGTTAATCGTCAAGCCCTCAGGCAGCCCATCAGCAGAGTAGGTGCGGCTGTCCCCTAAATCAACATCGCCGAAGTTGCCGCTGACGCTGATGCTAACAAACTGATCCTCCGTGGCCTGCCGGTCGGGAATGGGATTAATGACCGTGGGTGGGTCGTTGGTGTTGGTAATGGTAAGGATGAAAGTATCGCTGACTTTCTTATTAGCAGAATCGGTGGCCGTAACCGTGATGAAATGTGTACCAACGTCACTGTTGACCGGAGTACCGCTAATCACGCCCGCAGCACTGATGGTCAACGCGCCAGGCAGCCCCGCTGCCGTATAGGCGAGGACATCGCCAGCATCAATGTCATTAAAGGCGGCACTAACGTCGAGATTGACGGCAGCATCTTCAGCGACGGTCTCATCTGTGAGCGGGCTAGCCAGGGTGGGTGCATCATTGACGTTGGTAACCGTGAACTGAAAGGAAACCTCGGTTTGCCCCCCATTACCGTCATCAGCAGTAATCCGAATATCGTGGACGCCAACTGCCGCATTGGTCGGTTTACCTGTTATCAAACCCGTATCAGAATTAATCGATAAACCATCCGGCAGGTTAACCGCCGTGTAGGTCATCACGTCACCATCTGGGTCGATGAAATAGGATTTAATGTCAATCTCGAAGTAAACGTCCTCTGACCAGGTTCTATTCGGGATGGTTGATGCAGTTGGAGCAGGCATGGCGGTGTTCCTTTAGAGAGCAATCATAGTTTTTTCAACAGCGGTTCCCAAGCTTGAAAGCATTGGATTTTCCTTAACCTCAGACGGAGTTTTAAGTCCATGGCCATAAATAAAGCCAGCGGGGTGTGCCCCACCACGGCGTCGTTTATTATGGCTACCTACTTAGTAGGCAAAAATGGGCCGAAGCGATCGCCGCTGCAGCTGTTAGAACCTATTCGCAAACTCGCCAAGGTTTTGGCATCCAAGCCAAATCAGTACACAATTCCATTACCCAAATTTGTGCTAATTAATATCTGGCCCGCTACTGCAAACTGGATCAACTAGCCAAAACCATCCGTAGAAACAGTCAGGCCAAACCAGCATAGCGGGTATCAGGTTTTCTGAAGCACCCCAAGTCAAGCATCAGTATTGCATCTGCAAAACCAAGGCTAAATCGGGAGTATTACTTATGTTTGGAGGCAAATTCGCCGCTCCGTGGATCGGACTCTGTGATGTCGCGAAAGCTACAGGTCGTCCTCCCAATCTTCGCGGCCCGCTCGCGTTGGTAGAAGAAACGGGAGCAGAACTGCCGTACCCAGTGCCCCAGTTGCGACCGCAAAGGCCAGCACAATGCCGAAGGGCAGCTCAATGGACTGCGTCCCCAGAAATGTCAGTACCACCAGTTGGGAGCCACCATTGCCATCGGGGATAAAGACATTTTGAATCGAGAGGATGGCGATCGCGACAATCCAGACAGCAAAGATCAGGGCAATCAGCAGGGTGGCAACGGTTTTCATGGGAGCAAAAGCTGTGGGTGGAGAGTGAAATTCTTAACAGAGCATTACAAAACTTCAAGCCTAGCCGCTACACTCCCGCGCCAAGCAAACCACCAGGATGGCTCGAATAGCTGCATCCTCCCGGTATTCCTTCGTCTCGTAATAATCCCCTGACTGGGTGGAGTAAATGCCGGCAAAGTCCACAGGAGCTGCGCCGCCACCCCGAGTGCCGAAAGAGATATTGTTGCCGGGATGATTCTCGAAGCGGACGTATTCCCTGGATTCGTTAGCCGTGTGGTAGGAGAGGGTGGCATCGCCGTAAAGGTCTTCAGCGGCGGCGATAGGAACGCCCACCCCCACCCCCGCCGCCGTGCGGAAGGCAGGATTAATGGTTAACAGTCCTTGAATTTTGCCATCCTCGGTGAGTGGCTCACCGGCCAAATGCAGGATGTAGAACAGCACCTCGCCATTGCGTCGGACGGCGATCGCATCGAAGTCCACCATAAAGGGAGATTCTGCAATGAACTCCGTCTCCGGCCCCATTGCCTGCTTCAGCGACCCCAGCGTCATGCCCAGGGTAGCCGCGCCGATGCCGTCGGGCGAAATCAGCAGGTCAGCCGGGATATCGGCTGTTGCTGCCGCTTCCGCGTCGGCGGACGGTTGGGGGGGCGACTCTGGCTCAGCCTCGGCAGATTCTGTAGGGGGAGGTAGGGGCTCCGTCATCCCATCACCAGAGGCAGCCGAATCTACCGAATTACAGCCAACCAGCAGCAGACCAGCAAGACACCAGCCTAAGCCTGTAGAAGGAAAGCGTTTCATGACAGCAAATTTCGCCATAGATATATAGGGAACCCAGCTTAGGAGAATCTACCGACTCCACCTTATCGCGGGAAAGGGCAGGTCCTCAGCGGGGGGGAACACTTTATCGAATCAATGTGACAGTCGGTACGTCAGGAACTTTGGCTGTCAGGGATGCTGAGGGCGAGCTGGTAAATCTGCCGCCGGGAAAGGGGAGTGCGCTGGGCCAGTTGGCGGCTGGCCTGCGATCGCGACAGTCCCTGCCCCAGCAGTTCCTCAAGTTCGGCCAGCAGAGCGGACTCGCTGAGCAAAGGCTGGGACTGGACCGATCCAGCAATCACCAGGGTAAACTCCCCCTGGGGATCGCGGTGGTCGAAATGGGCGATCGCCTCCAGCAGTGTGCCCTGCCACCAGTCTTCATGCATCTTAGTAAGTTCGCGGGCTAAGACCAGGGGGCGATCGCTTCCCAAGCACGAACTCAGATCGGTGAGGGTTTGCCGCAGCCGATGGGGGGATTCGTAGAGGACGATCGTACGAGTTTCGGATTGGAGGGATTCGAGGCGATCGCGCCGCTCCGTTCCCTTGGCGGGCAAAAATCCCTCAAACACAAAGCGCTCTGTTGGCAGACCCGACCCGCTCAGGGCGGTAATGACCGCACTGGCTCCAGGAATGGCAATGACGCTGATACCCGCCTCCCGGCAGGCTTTCACCAGGTCGTACCCCGGATCGGAAATCCCCGGCATCCCGGCATCGGTAACTAGAGCGACGGACTGGCCCTGCCGCAGGATAGCCAGCAATTCGGGAGTGCGGCTATGGCGATTGTGATCGTGGTAGCTGATCTGGGGAGTAGCGATTTGAAAATGCTGGAGCAGCTTGCCGGTGTGGCGCGTATCCTCCGCCGCGATCCGGTCCGCCTCCTGCAAGATGCGAACGGCGCGAAAGGTCATGTCTTCCAGATTGCCGATGGGGGTGCCGACCACATAAAGGGTGCCTGCCTGGGGTTCCATGGGTGCTGCTCAGCGATACTCTTGGGCATTGTATCCACTGCGCTCCTGCTTGGTGTAGAAATGGGTTATCCCCCAGGGAAGGTTCCGCAATCGGCATGGATTTGTTTGACCAGCACCGCCAGCGCCTGGAAGAAACGGATGCGCCCCTGGCCGCCCGCATGCGTCCGCGATCGCTCGACCAGTTCATCGGACAGGACCATATTGTGGGGCCGGGGCGACTGCTGCGGCGGGCCATCCAGGCGGATCAGCTTTCCTCTCTAATTTTCTACGGACCACCGGGGACGGGGAAAACCACCCTGGCGCGGGTGATTGCCAACACCACCCGTGCCCATTTCATCGCCATCAATGCCGTTTTGGCGGGGGTGAAGGAGATTCGGGAGGCGATCGCCACGGCCCAGGACCGGCGGGGTCAGTACAGCCAAAAAACGATTTTGTTTGTAGACGAAGTCCACCGCTTCAACAAAGCCCAGCAGGATGCCCTCCTTCCGTGGGTGGAAAACGGCACGGTGATTCTGATTGGTGCCACCACGGAAAATCCCTATTTCGAAGTGAACAAAGCCCTGGTGAGCCGCTCCCGCCTCTTTCAGCTCAAGCCTCTGGAGCCGGAGGATCTCTACCAGGTGGCCCAGCAAGCCCTTCAAGACCCGCAGCGGGGCTACGGTCAGCGCTCCATTCACCTCCACGCCGACGCCCTTGATCACCTGGTGAACGTGGCCAATGGGGACGCCCGCGCCCTGCTCAACGCCCTAGAGCTAGCGGTGGAAACCACCCCCGCCGACGAGCAGGGTATGCTGCAAATCTCCCTGGCGGTGGCGGAAGAGTCTATCCAGCGGCGGGCCGTCCTCTACGACAAGGAAGGGGACGCCCATTTCGACATCATCAGCGCCTTTATTAAAAGCCTGCGGGGGTCGGACCCGGATGCTGCCCTCTACTGGCTGGCCCGCATGGTCTATGCCGGGGAAGACCCCCGCTATATCTTTCGGCGCATGGTGGTGCTGGCCAGCGAAGACGTGGGGCTGGCGGACCCCAATGCCGTCACCGTGGTCACCGCCTGTGCCGCTGCCTTTGATCGGGTGGGGATGCCGGAGGGACGCTATCCCCTGGCCCACGCTGCCCTGTATCTAGCCACCTGCCCCAAGTCCAACACCGTCATGGGCTTCTTTGATGCCCTATCCATCGTGGAGCAGGAGCGGGAGGCGGAGGTGCCCCTGCATCTGCGAGACGCCAACCGGGACAAGCAGGGCTTTGGCCACGGCAAAGGCTACCTCTATCCCCACTCCTATTGGGAGCACTGGGTGGAGCAGCAGTACTTACCCACCAGCCTTCAGGGCCAGGTGTTTTATCAGCCGTCGGATCAGGGCTATGAACAGGCGATTCAAAGTCGTGTGCTGCGCCATCGGGAGGCCCAACTGGCCGCCCTGGTCGATGGTGTGGGAGTCGCCCTGCCGGAAGTCCTCACCTTTGGTCCGGGCAATACCGCCGCCGATCGCTGGCTACAGCGCACCCTGAGTCAGGCCGGGGAGCGGTTGGGAGAACTGCGCGATCGCCTCTTCACCCTCACGAATCCCCAGCGCCATCACATCATCATTGATTTGAACGCCAAGAGTGGCCTCCTCACCTGGGAAGCGGTGCGGCGCGTGCCCGAAGGCGGCGTCTATGCAGGAGTGCGATCGCCAACGGATGCCAAGGCTTTGCAGGAACAGGCAGCAGCCCTCCCCGAGTTAACGCGCCCCACCATTCTGCAATCATCCTTGCTGGAGCTGCCCGACCGCCTTCAGGAGAAAGTGCCGGGACTGAAGGGCGATCGCCTGATTGGCCGCAACGTGCTGATGGCCGAGTCCGACAAAGGCGCGGTAGTTCAAACCCTGCTGCCGCTGCTCCAGCCTGAAGGAATCCTCGTGCTGGCGGAAAGCATTCCCCGCCGCACTCAGCGACTCTATCAATTAGTCGATGGATCTTCGCTGGACACTCGCCTTTGCAAACGGTGGATCAAAGCCGAGAAGCAGATCTATGCCGTCACCGATGATCCGCTGCTGAACTGGGATTGGCAGGACTTGCGCCCAATCTTTGAGCAGGCCGGTCTCCAGGTCGAGCTGTCTCTAGAAACGATTCACCACGAAACTCGGATTACGCCTGCGGTACTGGATCGGTGGCTCCAGCCGGGGAGCGATCGCCCCAGCTATCGCGATCGCCTCGCCACTACCCTCAGCGAGACCGACCTTACCAAGGTTCTAAATCTCCTAGCCAACCAGCTTGAAAACCAGACGGTGCTTTGGGAAGGGGCGATCGCCTGGGTTCAGGCCAAACCCCATCACTCTAGCTGAATCCGCACTGTCTGCACCCCCGCTTCCACGGAGATTTCAATGACCTGGGGGGGGCGATCGCCCGTCATCAAGCTGATATCTCCATTGGCCTCAATCGCTGCCTGGGACACCTGCGATAGATTTGCTGGTTTACCTG
This sequence comes from Elainellaceae cyanobacterium, assembly GCA_050331615.1. Taxonomy (GTDB): domain Bacteria; phylum Cyanobacteriota; class Cyanobacteriia; order CAKZMO01; family CAKZMO01; genus JAYKGU01. Next base: position 10,431 of record JBHJGR010000225.1, on the reverse strand, counting down.
CCAGCCGTAGCGCTGCGGACAGATCGCGCTGGCTGATGTGGCTATATCGCAGATTAGACTGGTTAAGTTCGCCATCGCGCACCAGAGGCAGTGCCTGCCCTTTTAAGAATTTTTCTAGTCTTGGAAAATAAAAGGCCAGGGTGGCCAAGAGCCAGTGTAGTCCCACAGGACGCTACGACTCAATTAGCTCTAAGACAGCGCACTCGTAGTGCTCCAGGTGATCGATGGTCTGGCGCGCCGACTCCATCAAGGGCACCAGGTCGCCTGCTAGATAGGCTTCCGGGATGCGGGGATGCACATAGTACTTGCGGCAGGTGGCGGGACGATTGCCCAGATGCTCCGCCGCTGTCTGGATGGCCGCCTTCACCCGCCGCTTCGCCGCCGCTTCCGACTCCTCCGGACCAGCATTGCCCAGCTCCAGGGCTGCGAGCACGGTGCCCCCCCAGGTGCGAAACTCCTTTGCCGTCAAATCCTCACCCGTCAGCTCCCGCAGATACTCATTCACGTCGCCCGAATCCACCTGCTGGCGCTGTCCCTCCTCATCAATGTACTGAAACAGGGTATAGCCGGGAATCTCATAGCAGCGCTTGATGATTCTGGCCAGCCGCCGATCGGCCAGCTCCACCCGCTGCTCCACGCCGCTTTTACCCATGAACTCAAACTCCACATGACTCCCGGCAATATCCACGTGCCGGGTCCGCATGGTGGTCAGACCGTATGAGTCGTTCTCGCGGGCGTACTCCACGTTGCCGACGCGGATCAGCGTCGTTTCCAGCAGCTTCACCACCAGGGCCAGCACCTTCTTGCGAGGCAGGCCGTGCATGCGCAGATGGGCATCCGTCTGCTCGCGAATGCTAGAGAGCAGTTGGCCAAAAGTCAGCAGCCGCTCAAACTTCACCTGGTTACGCAGCTCGCGCCACTCCGGATGGTAGCGATACTGCTTGCGGCCCTTAGCATCGCGCCCGGTAGCCAGCAGATGGCCGTTTTCGTAGGGGCAAATCCACACGTCCTTCCAGGAAGGGGGAATGGGAAGCTGCTTGAGGCGATCGCGCTCAGCTTTATCCTGAATGCGATTGCCCTCCACATCAAAGTAGCTAAACCCCCGCCCCACTTTCTGACGACGAATGCCCGGCTGCTGGTCATTCACGTAGCGCAGACCCAGCTTTTTGGCTACTTTTTTGGGAGAGGTTTGAGGAGAAGAATTCTTAGGAGAAGAGTTTTGGGGAGACGGGTTCTCTACGGGCACGACGGTCAGCAATCGGGGAAAACTAAGGCGATTTCTGGGAAAAATTCTACCCCCAGTTAAACGGTCGGTAGGGGCAAATGGCCATTTGCCCCTACGTCATCAGGTAGGATCATTTTCAAAAATCTCCTAACCACCATTAAACCCAAGCACAGCCCCAGTTGCGCTCCGCCAAAGGAGTTGATCTTTACTCTATCGGCAGTTAGTACCTTGTTTCTTGCTTAAAATCATCACCACAATTCCTGCCGAAACCACGGGCACAGGCGGACTGCTTTCCAGATCCAGCGCCAGCCAGGTTTGCCGACCCGTTGCCGTGCGTCCAAGCGGGCGCTGGCACTGATATCGCCCCTGCAAAGTTTGATTGGGTTTCAGCATGTGCGATCGCCTGCCGGAATGAACCTAGTTGCCCGATCCAAAATAGCCGTCGTACTGATTGCCCGCTGGAGCCGGTTCCACCCTGGGGCTGGGGGCAGGGGTTGGCTGCACCGGGGCTGGGGCGCTGATTGAAGGCGGGGCCGTTTGCCGCTGCGCCCAAATTTCGGCCCGCTGCCGATCCCACTCGGCGATCGCCGCCTGAGCTTCCTGATAAATCGCGCCGCTGTTGGGGGAAATCTGACTGGCCACGCTGATGGCTCGCGTCAGCCGCACCTGACCGGCCAGGGAGCGGGCTTCCTCCAGGCGCGATCGCTCCTGGGCCAGGAAGATCTGGTTACGCACGTCCTGAACAATGGCCTGGGCCTCGTCGTAGAGGGCGCGACCGCTGCCCACTTTTTCGGCTTCGGCGATCGCCGCATCAAACTGTCCCTCGTCTGCCAGCTCCCGCGCCCGTGCCACGATCGGCTGGTCTTCAATGGTCTGGATCTGGCGCACCCATCCCGTGACGAACTGCTCCGCCTCTGGCCCCAGTGCCCGATCGGCGGCAATTTCCTGGGCCTGATCCACCGCTGCTCGCAGTCCCTCCAGGGTTTCCGCTGCCGCCAACGCCTCAGCTCGCTGGAGCCGGGGCCGGTCCTCAATGCGCTGAATCTCCTGCTCCCAGTGGGCCATTAGGGTCTGGGCCTGGAGGCGACGGGGATGGTCGGAGGGCACCATAGCAGCCTGGGCGATCGCCAGCCTGAAGGCATAGCGCTGGTCAAAGTCGGCCACCATCTGGGCCAGGTAGAGCTGGCTCAGGTCACTGAGATGAGCTTGCCAGAGGGCAATCTGCTCCTGGGCCTGGCTGTAGAAGCGGCTATCGGGCTGAATCTGGCGGGCGGCGGCCACCCCCTCCAGCAAGCCCCATAGCGAGGTCAGGGAAGGCTCCCAGGGGGCGTCCGGCTCGCCGACGAACTGGTGGGCGTGGCTGAGGCGAATCAGGTCCGCTGCATCGCGGGAGAAAAATGGTTCTAGCCTCAAAACCTGGGCCACCGCCATCGCCTTCGGTAGGTCGCCGCTATTGGCATAGCCCAGGGCTGTCTCCGCCAGGGCCTGACTCCACTCCTCCCGATTGCGCTGGGCCGCCTCCCAGACATAGGTTTGGGGCTGGAGGTTTTGCACCAGGGCGATCGCCTCTGCCATTTGTTCAGGCTGCTCCCCAGCGGCCAGTTCACGGGCCTGCTGGAGAATCTGGAACATCTCCTTCTCTGCCAAGATGCGCAGACTGAGCTCATCGGCCTTAGTCTGTCGCCAGTAGGGCTGCTCCAGTTGCCCCAGGGCGGTCACCTGCTCGGCAGCCAGCGGCCAGTTTTGACGACGGAGAGCGGCGATCGCCTCCTGATAGATTTCTTCTCCCCGCGTCCACTGGTCCTGCCACTGGCGAATCTGGGCCTGGGCCTGAGCATAGATGGGGCTGGCGGGGGGAATTTGACCCGCAATTTCCACCGCCTCATCCATATTGCCCGCCTGAAAGGAGCTGCGGGCCATGGCCAGCAAATCCGCTGACCAGTCGGCCAGCGACTCCTGGGCCTTGGCATAGAACGGATGGTCGGGTTGCCAGTCCTGCACCAGCCGAATGGCGGTTACCAGTTGGGAGCGCGTCCCCGCCTGGGCGGCGATTTGGGCGCAGTGGAGCCGCTCTACATCTGCCGAGAGGGGAGTCAGCTCCTGGCAATTCGTCGCCGGGGGAAGCTGGGTGAGCCAGTGGAAGGCCGCCAGCCCCACGCCCCCAAAGCAGACCGTCGCCGTTAGCCACAGAAATGACCACAGCCCGGAGTGAACGCGATCGCCCCCCCGCCGGGAGCGGCGCAGCGGCACAACGGGTGAAACTGGCGGCGCTGCTGTAGCAGCAGAGGGTACTTCTGTCGGCTGAGGGGAGATGGGCGGGACGGAAATCGGGTGGGGCGGCAGACTGGCCAAATCTTCACGCAGCATGGCGATCGCCGATGGTTCGGGAGACGGCAGCGGCGGCAGCTCTGGCGATCCCGCGCCCGACCTGGCGGGGACAGCGCTCGCCGGTGAAGGATTCGATGTTGATTTCACAGGTCTCAATGGTTGATTGGTCCCCATTCCAGGCCCACCACAGCGAGAGATTGCCAAAACCTATGCAGGATAAGCTGACGCAAATGATTGGCTCAGCCCATTCGTTCAGCATCGTGGCTTGTTCAGCATTGTAGGAGAGTGGCTGCCCCTCGGCTAGCTCCCTCCCACACAAATCTGTCCAGCATCGCCATACAGGCTAGGGTTTAAGTGTCCTAACGCGAAAGCGTAGAGCAGGACCCAGCAAAACAGAGACGCATTGCTAGACTTAGATGTTCCCAGCTAGAGCAATAACGTAACGCGGCGCTAGTCGCAGGCGGGCGCATCAGAACCCAAACGATGGCCAAAGAAGTCGATGCGGTAGTCGGTGATTTTGACGCCGGTCTGCTGTTCGATGCTCTGAATGAGGTCGTCGGGCAGCGTCACGTGGATATCCATGATCTGGTTAGTGTCGAGGCAGTTGACGTGGCTGTGGGAGTCGCTGATGTTGCCATAAAGGCGGCCATCGGCCCGGTCAATGCACTCAATAATGTGATGGCTGGATAGAGCCTCTAGGTTTTGATACACCGAAGTATGGCCGATGTCTTTGCCCTGCTGGTTGAGGCGATCATAGATTTCGCGGGCCGAGAGGTGCTGCTGCTCCTGCCACAGCAGTTCTAGAATGAAGCGTCGCTGCTTACTGAGCCGCATCCCCAGCTCTTGACAGCGGGCGATCGCATCTTCCAGCGATCGAATCGGTCGTTTTACCCCAGCATCCTGCATATCCGATGCCTCACATCCTCATCGTTAAGTGCTTGAGCAATTTCAGCTATATTTTCTAGGGGGTGCACCCCCCAGAAAGCAATTCTGCTTAATTCGCTATACGCTTGTGCGAACTCAGTTCAACTTTAACTTGGAAATCACTAAATCAACAATTGGGTGGATTTAGACGCGGGCGGGGTTTTACCATAGCTAGGGATGATGTCAGAGGAAGACCCAAATGAGGCATCAACCACCCATCCACAGTCAGGCGGATTTCATGAACCCCCCGGCTAGAAGCCGGGGGGAGATGTCAGGGTTAAGGAAGGCGGCATGACGGTTACCATTGCGCTAAACGCCGATGCAATTCATCAACTGGATTTGTCGCCAGCTCAGGCGGCAATAGAATCTTGGCTGACGTCAGGGGCGATCGCCAGCCGCGACCAGCCGGTTCGCTTTGAGATTGACTATCCCCGCGAACCAACGGACCCGCGCGAGCTGTCGGAAATCCCAGAGATTCGCCTTTGGTTTATTCGTTTGGATACGGTCTACCCCTGGCTACCCTACGCCCTGGATTGGGAAGGGGGGGAACTGGGGCGCTATGTGGCCATGCTCGTCCCCCATCAGTTCAGCACTACGGAGGGTGTGCAGTACAACCCCGAAGCGCTGGAGATCTTTGTGATGGCCAAGGTATTTGTTCTGGAAAGCTGGCTGCAGCACCAGGGCATCGCGGGACGCAACAAGATCAAGCTCATGACAAAGACCTTGGGCTACGAGATTGATGACGCGTTTTTTGATTTGACGGGTTTCTAAGGAGGTTTTTGAAGCTGATCTTACCCGACCGTTACGAGGTTCAATAAGATGATGAAAAAGCTGCGGGATGCGGTTAATATTCTGATAAGCGTAGTGCTGCTAGCCTTCATTGCCTCCAGTTTGGTGCGGCTGGCGCTGTTTTTTCTACACGAGTATCAGATTCTCTAAATGGATGGTGATAAATCATGGCAGATCCCATTACCCGCGAGGTGAGCGATCGCATCTGTGCCCACATGAACGACGACCACGCCGATGCCGTCCTCATGTATGCTAAGACGTTTGGGTCAGTGAAGGAGGCGATCGCCGCTCAACTGGTCAAAATTGAGCCAGCATCCATGAATCTGCTGGTGCAAACCGAGAACAGCACGGTTCCGGTGACTATCTCATTTGACCACGAGCTGCAGGATTCGGAAGACGCCCACCACACCCTCATCGACATGGTGAAGCAGGCCCGACAAACCCTCAGCAAGCCCTGATTAGCTCAGTTGTGGAGTGTCCCCCGCTGGGGCGTCATTACATCTCATAGGGGTGTACTCCCTGGCCGAGGCACACACCTCCAAGAAAATACAGCGCTTCGCGCTTTGATGTAATCATTTTTTTTGTTGGCAGCCGCGCGTTGCGCGGCTGCCAACAAAAAATCCGTATCTCATGCACCCAGAAAGTGCTGTAACTCTACTCTAAAGACTTAAGGGAGAAAGGAATGGCCGCCAAAACGCGCACCTGGTGGGGACAGCAGTTTTTGAGTGCCCTGGAGCAGTTTACCGATCCGGGCCGCCTAAGCCGGGGACGGTCTTATGCCAGCGGTAGCAGGGTCAAAAACTTTACCATCGACGATGGCATCGTCACCGCCGACGTGCGCGGTTCAATCAATCCCTACTACGGCGTGTACACCGAGCCGGTATATACCACGACGCTGGAATTTGAAACCATTAGCGACGCCAAGTGGGCCGCTATCATTGCCCTGATTGCCTCCAAGGCTGGTCTGATTTCTCGGCTACTGCTGGGGGAAATGCCTGAAACTATTGAAGAGCCCTTCGAGACCTTGGGAATTCACCTGCTGCCCCGCTCCCGCCGCGATTTTCAGAGCTACTGCAGCTGCCCCGACTGGGACAATCCCTGCAAGCACGTCGCCGGAGTCTATTACCTGCTGGCAACCCGACTCGACCAGGACCCTTTCCTGCTGTTTGAGCTACGGGGGCTATCCAAAGAAACCCTCTACGAGGAGCTGGCCAAGTCGCCCCTGGGCAAGGCGCTGGTGGCAGACCGGATGACTCAGGATGCCGAGCCAGAGCCAGTGCCGTCCTACTACACCACACCAGAGAGGCGATCGCTCGACCAGAGCCCCCATCTGCGAGATTTTTGGCTAGGGACGAAGCGACTGCCCGCCGCCGTAGAGTCTCCTGCCGCAGCCGGAGTTCCGGCAATTTTGGTGAAAAAGCAGGGTGATTTCCCGACCTTCTGGCAGCGGGACAATTCCTTCATCGAGGCGATGGAAGAACTGTATGAACGGGTCAGGAACCACCACCGCTCAATTCTCTAGCTGAACACCGCCCCACTTTACACGAACTTCATCCACCTTAAGGGAATCCAACGAGCTGCCGCCAATCGAGATAAATACGATAGACTGCTCGTGTCGTTAGTCACGGGTAGCCCCTCCCATGAAACGCTCTCTCTTTCAAAGGCTCAAGGGCTGGTTTGTCGCTGATGTCCCCGCCGACGTCGCCGCCTGCGAGTTTGAGTGTCGCAAGCTCGACTGCACCGAGCAAGAGTGGCAAGATTGCCAGCGTCGCCAGACAACCGAGCAGCGCCTCCAGCAGGCAGCCGCCCCCACGACTGACGACTAGAGTTGGGCATCCCATCTGTTCAGCATCGAATCGGCAGGGACCGTCATTCGCTCCCGCGACTCTCCGCCGCGGCTTCAGGAGAAATGCTGTACTTACCCGTACCGCCCCGATACCAGTTCTCGTTCTTCAGCCCTACAGAAAGGACGTTAGAGAGGCGATCGCGAGCATTTGTACGGGCTTGAGCGGGAATGTCGTCTACAAAAATCGTACTAATAATGGTAGACACTTCAACCACGTCATCCGGTGACTGCTCCAGCACCCGGCGCACGGCCTTAGGCAAAGAGATGTCTTGAAACTCATCCTTCACGAAAGCCTGCCATTTACCCGATGACTTCGCCCCCCGCTTGGATTTACGGGTCTTCGTACCCTTGCGACCGCCCCTGCGGGATTGGGTTCTTCTACCAGAAGTTTGCTCCTCCTCCTCGACCTGCTGTGCTTTGGGGGCAGCCACAGACGCGCTTGAAAAACCATTCATAGGCTCGACTGACGGCTGCGTCGTGGATGGCCCAGCGGCAGCAAGAGACGACTTTTGGGTAAAGCTCTCCAACCATTCCGATGTGTCGCCATCAGTTTGGCCAAAGATCTCAATAACCGATGAAAGACTTTTCCGCTTTTCTCGAATGACGTTGAGCTGTGCCTCAAGCTGAGCTTCCTGTTCCGCCAGTTGAGATTCAACTTCCACCAGTTGGGTCGTCATTTCGTCTGTCGAAGTGCCGTCCGCTTGAGCATGCGATGCTGAAACCATAGGTATTCCTCAATAAATCATGATCCGACTAATTGTAGGAAGAAGATCAAAGAATGGTCTACCCTACTGCAAAAATGTTTCAAAATTTGCAGCCTTTCTTCCCTACTTTCCTTACAACACAGTAAGTACATGGCCATAAATAGAGCCAATGAGGCGCACCCCACCATAGCGTCGTTTGCTTATGGCTATCTACTTATCAGCTTCATTGATGTTTTCAAACCGCCGACTAGCTTGCACCGTCTTGGGCTTTAATCCACCAAAGCCAGGGGTGCAAAGATAGATCGTCTAAGCCTACCCCATAACCTAGTTGATTGGATAATACATCGTCAAGACATCCAACTTTTGATAGATCTTTCCCGAGCCATATCAACTGCCCCATCGGATCTGCCGGATCTGCCGGATCCGGCTGCTGATGAGGATTACCATCCGACCATGCTGGAATAACGAGGGAGCGATCGCCTCTATGACAGACGGGATCAGCGTTACCACCTTGATGGGCTAATAAGCTTGGCAAGTAGTGAAGGGGTAGCTGAGGGTAGGGGACGATCTGAGCTGGGTTGGAATTACTTGATCGATCTTCAATCTTAAATAGTTCTAGTGAGTCTGGGTCTAGTTCCAGTAAGTCCAGCTCTGGTTTCGATCCAGTTTTTGTTATCTCCGTTACTTTTGTATCTAGATCGTTCTCGTTCTTTAACTCTGTGATTACTTCGGTTACTTCTGTATCTGGGTTAGCTGGATCTGGATTCTCGTTCTTTTTCCATTTCCATATTTCTGTGATTACTTCTGTATCCGGACCAATATCAATATCTAGATTCTCGTGCTTCTCCTGATCGCAGGTCCGATCACAGGCCCGATCAAAACTCTCTTTCAATTCTGAGATCTTGTCTGAGGTAAGCTGATCAGGATGCCACAGCGGTCGATACCGATAGAGCGATCCACCACCAATCCCATACTTCAGCAAGGCTTTAAAGCGAGCAGTGGGACCTGCTGGTAGTGCATTCTTTTGGATCAGATCAGCAACAGCAGTCTGGATCTTTGATTGGGTACCTGCAGCCTGACGTTGATTCCAGCTCTCTCCTACCGGAGCAGGTTTGGCATCTAGCTGAGCCGGTTCAGTCTTCTGCCTGCCATAGCCATAGGGAAAGTAGCGGCTTGCTTCAACACACCTAGCCCATTCAGTTGCCCTCTCTTCCAGATCAGCTTGATGGCGACACCAGTCATGGAATCCAGGGAGCGATCGCGCCGTTACCACAATTTCCTGAACTAAAGCCTCGCTGGTGAGGGGTTGGCCCCCATGAAGCACATGGTGAAATACATAACATCTAAGGGCAATTCGACCCAGGAGACGGTTGGTCTGACCATGACCTGTCCAACCCTGATCAATCTCGGCATTCAAATCCTGCAAGAACTGATCGGCTCGCCGTGAAAGTCGGGTGTATCCGGGTCTGAACTGTTTCAGCAAAGATTGCAGCGTTCTTGGCCTAACGTCATTCCGCTGCAGGCAGTGGTGCCATTGTGCGCTAAATCGATGCGGATCACTCCAAACCGGCTGGAAATCGGCATCCAGCAAATAGGAGCCTGCCTGCAGCGGCAGGCGATGGGCATTAAACAGGCTAATAGTGCCCTCCGGCGTGTAGGGCTTGGGATTGGGAAAGACTTCAAGCTGACCAGGAACCGGGGGAAACCCACCCTTCTCCAGCAGATGTGAGACAACCGTGGCGATCTGCCAGGAGGAATAAGGCGTTTGCAATGGGAAATACAGATGCAGGCCACCGCTGTAGCTGGAGGTGCAAATCAGGGCTGCAACCAGTCCCAACGGCTCCAGAGCGGCGGTAATGCGGGCGATCGCAAACGGGTCATGGCGAGGATGGTAGGGACTACCCGCGTCAATATCCAGCAGGCAGTAGCGGGTCTCTCGGCCAAACCGCACCCCATACAGATAGTTGCCCTGCTGAATCAGCCGATCTGACAGGGGATAGCGGCGCTCCGTTTGCCAATGGGGGCGATCGCCCGTTGGGGGATGCTCAGCATAAATAAAGTCATAGCGATGGGGGAACAGGGACAGAAACGGCGCGTTCTCTTCCTGCACGTAGGCAAACCGATCCGTAGCCACCGCTGTCGCTATGGGTTGCCTCCTTCGTCATGCAGACCGTCTGTCACCATTGCTGATTCCACGGGTGAATAACCTGGAAGTCATTGTGTCAGAGCGGCAAAATCCAGGCGGCGCAATCGATCTAGATCCTTGATCTGATCGCTGTCTTGCGATCGCCCAGCGCTTAATAAACCGGGGGGTTGCCGAGATCGGTGGTGAGTCGATCAAGACAACGGGTGAGCCGATCAAGACAATGGGTGAGCCAGAACGGAGCGGCTTGTCTTGACCTGGAAGATAGGAGGTATCTGAAGTTGACCCGATCTTGGGCCACTATTTCAGTTGAGACAAAAGACAGACAATTTGGGACCGATGAGTCCCTGAATCTATTTCGACTGGCGCTATGGATGGCGTAAGACAGCTAAATGTGGCCACAATCGGCACCAGAGAGGACAGCCCTGATGTCCGAAGCGGTGAGCCGATGGGGAGAATGTTGTCTCAATAA
>JBHJGR010000224.1:0-4573 GCA_050331615.1 Elainellaceae cyanobacterium | reverse complement strand
TTGAACCAGACGCTCTATCAAAAAGGCATCTCCCTGTCCAAAGCAGCGATGCAAGCTGTCGAGAAAAGGCTCGAACGCAATCCGTTGTTACCCAAATGGGATATTCTCATCCGCCCAGCTTGACTGGTAAATTCTTTCCCGGAAATCACCTTAGCGAGGTAATTCTCCTACTCAATTTAACCCCCAAGCCCTGCCGGGAGATGTAGTCATCAACAGACTGGCATTGAACAACCAAAGGCTTACACAAAAATCTAAATACTCTCATTCATCTGTTGTCGTCACCTTCCATGAACAATGCAGGCTAGCCACGATGTCCAATGGAGGATATCAGGAGGATATCAGTACGTCTTCAGCTTTCCTTCGTAACTTAGAACAACCATCAGCAGGTCAGTGTGTTTCTTGATGTCCTCATTAGTGGAGAGGTTCATGATGTAGGTTCCTGGCTGAGACCGTGGTGAATCAATGCTGACCTCAAAACTACCCTTCATGTCTTCTACTTTAACCTCGTCCTCAGTGGTAAAGCCATAGATGGCGGTAATGGCTTCTTCATTGAGCGGCGCTAGGTCAACGTTTGGTGGGAAGGTGCTAGGTGGAATCGGTAGTCTCAAGGTGTTTTCGCTGGTCGTGGTGAAGGCATGCCACTGGGCTGAGAACTCCTGAGCTATGTTGAATAGACGAGCACCACGATAGGTCTTGAAATCAATATCTGAATCATTTCGAACCTCATCCCTGAAACTACCGCTGTCGGGAACTGACAGATAACGCAGGTGCAAAATCACATCGGTAATCGTGTCATAGTCGAAGAAGTTTGTATCCTTCGGTATCTCCAATAGCCAGTTAGATACGACGCCAGTATTTTCAAAGGGTAAGTAACGGTCATCATTGAAGTCGAGTTCAAAGACGCCGCTATCTTCGATAGCAGTGGAAATGGCAATTTGCTGATTCGCACGCCAGTTGACTCTCACAGACTCGGGGCGATCGGTACTCAGCCCCATCATGTACTTAACGCCACTAATATCAGGTGCTAGCAAAGTTTTGTGCCCTGTTTGAGTCAGCATGGCGTTCACAGTCTGATATGGCCCGACCACCGCTGGTACGGAGATAGACAGCGACTTGATCACCCTAAAGTAATGGCCTGGGAAGTCGCGGGCAAACAACATTTCATCCAGGCTGAACTGGCAGCGCCCGGTCTTCCGCAGCTCCAGGAAAGCAATCGGATTGATGCGCGATAGGGAAATCGTTTTGGTAATTTCCATATAGCGGCTGTCTTGATCCAGGGAAGCTTTTTCCAGTCGTGCCAGGTCAAGTTTCAGGGCTTCTCCAGCCAACAGCCCTCGCCGACGGTTATCCCAGTACCCAAAGTTAATGTAGGTGTCATTGGTAGCAAATTCAAACTGGTAGGCTCGCTCGGCCTGTTTTGCCAGGTCGTATGCCAGTCTGTATGCCTCGAAGTACAGCGTGGAGAGGCGATTGACCATCCAGTTGTATAAATCTCGGTTGGCGAACTTGCGCCGATTGAAGTCGGCAATCTCCTGGTTATGGTCAATTTCCAACAGATGATTGTTTAGCTCCCGTTGAGCAGTCAAAAGCTGCTGCTGTGCCTGGTCAAGCTGCTCCCGAATCTGGTCTTGATCATACTCGGCTGATGTGCGATCGCGCTCCCACTCCTTAGAGCGATTCTCATACTCCGCCAGCTTCTCAAGAATATCACCCGTAAAGCCCAGTACCCATCCTAGGTGTTCAGACACGTCGGCTGCTTTTTCCAGGGGCTTAGAAACATGGCCACCACTGGATTTAACAGTAGCCACTGGACTGCCACCGATACCTGATCCGCCGCCTTCTACCTCGATAACGACGGTAGCAGCAGCGGCAGCAATAGCTTCTTTCACCGCAACAACCTTCTCCAGTGCAGCTTGTGCTGTCTTTAAGGTAATGGCAGAGACTTCCATCTCACTCATGCCGAACGGGTCAGTCTTATTCATCTCTGTATCAAAGAAGTTATAGCGGTGCTCTGCTTCTAGCCTGCTAAACTCTAATTCTCGGATGCTGGCCTCGGTCTCGGCGATCGCCCACTTCTTGATATCGGTGGTTTGTTCCAGCAGCACCCGTTCATGGTTACTCTCGATTTGGGCGAGGGCGGCATCATCCCGATTATTGATGGCATCTAGCAGTGCATCACCAAAGTCGGTCACCAGATCGGTATAGGCTTTTGCCTGCTCAAGCATCACCGAGTAGCGGTAATGGGGCGTAAATACAGCATTGCCAGCAGTGGCCGAACTAATGGCGCTGGATAAGTTACCTCCAGCCGCCGCCCGCACCAGAGCTGCTGGGTCGATGGGTGGCTCAAATAGAGACAAGCTGCGGAACACACCATCAATATTGAGGCTATTGCGAATCTTGAACAGCCGATCATCTATTCGATCCCAGAAGCCGATGAAGTAGTCGTTAGCGGGCACCCCAAAGCGGGTAGTAACGGTGCGATTGGGGTCGAAGGGAATAGCTTTGGGCTGGTGGCCGTTTCTCTCTCCCAAAGTAGGCACCAGAAAATCAGGTGGAACAGGATTGACCAGAGCACGGCCCAGATCCTTCTCAATATCACGGTAACTGCCGATCTGCTCGGGGGCAGGGGCGGGTTTACTGGTGGGGCGATCGCCCATCAGGGTATAGGCGAGTACATAAAGCTGGGTCGCTTCGTTGATAGCTTCACGGGTGTCGCGTCGGAAGAGGGAATCACCCCAATCCAGTAAGTTATTGATGTACTTCATTACTACCGTTTTTTGGTAGGTATTGATGCGTAAGGCGGCGATCGCATGGGGATCGAAGGGATCTTCGCGGTAGGCATCGAGTGCCGTTTCGTCAGACAGCAGTTCTGAAATGGTCTCCAGAGACAGATTGCGGAATGCCCGGTAGCGCCAGTAGCGATCCTTCGAGTTATAGGCAGGGCTGCTGGATGGTTCCTGAGCCGTGGGGTTGAAGATGTAGTGATACCATTCTTGGGCTTCGGCAAACCGCTGGTCGGCATTCAACTGATTGGCAATCAGCAGGGGAATGTGGAAGAAGATTTCCCGGTAGTAGATGCCGTAAGCACCATAGAAATCAATGCGGTTATCGAGGCTACCGTCATAACGGTAGCGAGGCGCAACGATTTGCCTGGAACTGAGATCTGCCAACTTGCTAAAGTCTGGTTCTTCCACACTCTGAGAGTCGATGCTGAGTAGGCCGGGAATGCCGCCGCCCAATAGGCTCTCGTTGAGGGTTTGTACTGCGAAGGTGTTGAGCCGGATGAACTCAAACCGGGGTATTACCCCATCCCGAACTTCTAAGGTGCGATCGCGGTCGTAGCGCAGATCAAATGCCTGACCAGCACCTACAGTGGGCTGATCATCGGCAGGATTAGCCCGTAGCCGTTCTTCAGCAGTCAGCAAGCGCAACTGGTCAATATTAATCTTGACCAGAAATACCTGGTCACCAATGTCCACAACGCACCAGCCCGGCTGGTTATGCACATCCATAATATAGGAGGCAGCAATATCCAGTTGTGTATCGCCACTATTAGCCAATAGTCGTTGATTATTAGAATTACTCGTCCACTCTGTTTCGGCAGTTGTAATCTCAGAGGGTTTGGGAACAGTAATCTCATTCTCCAAAACCGCTCGACGAGCTTCTGGCAGAAATCGATCTAGGGGAAGGATCTTGTTAGTGCTATATTTTTCGGCATTAATACGCGCTTCAGTCTCTTGCCCAACAACCCCAACTTGATTTTGTTCCTGGATACTCAAACTAATGTCGTAGTTGGGTAAGGCGTTCTCATTCACTTTCAAGTTGTAAGAGAAACCCGTATCTTTCAACGTGTTGCGTAAAGTAAATGCCTGATCACCGTAGAGTAAGACAATACGTTCGCGATCGCTATTGAGTAATTCTAGCGGAAACGTCTGGTTTAACTCCAAAGTACCTGAGGCATCAACTTGGATAATATCAACATCGTTAAAGGATGAAGTATCAAGTGGCAAATGTACTTGTAGTCCAGGTTCTTTTCCATGCTTACGCTCGTACCGTTCATTTTCAATGGTTTCATCATCTCGGAGCATATCCCAGAGGCGAAATTCACTCATCTGAGGCTGAAACTGTCCATCCTGCTCAGCTATTGAGGATGGATTATCCTCAGCTCCAATCAGCAAAGTTTCCTCTGGTTCGGGTATTTGTACAGTCAGACTTGGGAAGTTACTTGAAAAGAGATCAGTATCGGCCTCTTTATCGTAAACTCTGAAGCTTGCGAAGTCACTTCTATCGCTCAACGTCAAGCTAATATGCAACCATTTATGATCTGGTAGAGAGGGTGCTTCCGGTGATGCGGTCTTGGAAGATGTATCAGCACCATTAACTTGCAGTGGAGATTGAGCACCCAACTGAAAGATAAGTTGAGGCGTACCTCGGTTCCATTTTTCTGTCTTTTCCTCTTCAGTCACAATACTCGTAAGCAAACTGCCAATTCCTGATGAGTCGTCCAAGCAATCTATCGCTGCTTGAATAGCATTCTTTGTGAATGTGGCAACCTCATCAGGATCATCGGTAT
>JBHJGR010000223.1:0-4523 GCA_050331615.1 Elainellaceae cyanobacterium | reverse complement strand
GGCGCGGGCACTTCCGGGAGGCGATCGCCGCCTACACCCAGGCCATCCAGCTCAATCCCGCCTTTGCCGATGCCTTTAATCAGCGGGGGTTTGTCCATTCAAAGCTGCACGATTACTCCGCCGCCTTTGCCGACTTTGGCCACGCCCTAGAGCTAGACAGCAATCTAAGTTCGGTCTACTACTATCGAGGGCTGACGCGGTTTCATCTGGGCTATGTAGAAGCCGCCATTGATGACTACTCTATGGCCATCCGCCTCGACCCGCACCACGGCCAAGCCTACTACTACCGGGGGCTGGCCCAAGCCGACCTAAAGGAGCGACAGGCGGCGATCGCCGACCTGCAGCAGGCCATTCGCCTCTTTTCCCTGGCGGGCGATCGCGCTGGCATTGCTGACGCAGAGGCGGTCTATCGTCGCCTCAAGCCGTCCTTTGCCCCCCACCGGCTGCTGCGCCGCCTGTGGATTAGCCCGATCGCGCTTATTCAGACGCTGGCCGGATTTGCCGTTAACCCAATGGGAGGGCTGCTGCCTGCCTTTGCCCGTTTGCAGGAGGATGAGGCAATCGCCACGGGGCTCGGCTTTGCCCTGCTGTTTGACCTGTGTTTTGTCGTCGGGATGCGGCACCTCTGGCAGGCTTATACGGATCTGGGATCCGTGCCCCTCCTGCAGTTAGCGGCCCTGGGCCTGACGCCTGGTGCTGCGGTGTTCTTGCTGAGCCTGGGAGCCAGCGCGGTGTTCAGAGGCATGGTGGATACAGCCAGGACCCTGTTTTTTGCGGGGGCGTCGCTGGTGCCCCTGGGGGCGATCGCCCTGGCCACTGGCTTCCTGCCCATTCCTCTGGCGGTCGTCGCTGCCCTCTGGCTGGGCAGCTATCTGGTGTTGACCCACTACAGTGGCTGCAGCCCACTCCTCAATCTCTCGGAGGCCCAATCGGCTCTCCTTACGCCCATACTGCTGTTGCTGCTGCTGCTGCCGTTTCTGCTGCTGAACTAGCGGAATTCAGGCATTTTCTTGAGCAGAAATCTCCTGATATGGTTTTTGCATGTATGGCGTTACGCTTTCGCGTTAGGACATTCAAGAAGTGTGGAACCCCCGCGTTGCGCGGGTTCCACACTCAAACCTTAGCCCGTAGGGCTATACCTGAATTTCTAGACATGACGCTGGGCTAGCTAAACAGCGGCACCGAGGACATTCAAGATGGCTGAGGGCTATGTCAGCCAGATGGTAGAGGCATTTGATCGATGTGGATCATACAGTCCAAATAGCTGGATTACAGCAGCGCCGTTTTCCCTTCCTCTGCGCCAGCGCTTTAGTATTCATTCCTCTAGCACTATGACTATTGCCTTCGAACCCGGAACCGGATTGAACGTGGCCGAAGCCATGCGGCCCTGGGATGTAGCCATTCATCCATCAGTGGGCAGCAAGTTCAAGCGCCTGATTGATATTGTCGGAGCACTGGTGGGTCTGGCTATTACTGCAGTGCTGTTTGTTCCGATTGCGATCGCCATTCAGCTAGATAGCCCCGGTCCGATTCTTTACAGCCAGCTTCGCTGCGGCTTTCGAGGGCAGACCTTTCGCATCTGGAAGTTTCGCTCCATGGTGCGGGACGCCGACCGGCTTAAAGTAATGGTGGAGAACCAGGCCAAAGGTCTAATCTTCAAGAACGATAACGACCCCCGCATTACCCGTGTTGGTCGCTTCCTGCGCCGCACCAGTCTGGACGAGTTTCCCCAGTTCTGGAACGTGCTCATGGGCCACATGAGCTTGGTGGGAACTCGCCCCCCCACCACCGATGAGGTGTCCCGCTACGAGCCGCACCACTGGGAGCGATTAGCTGTCAAGCCAGGACTAACCGGCAACTGGCAGGTGAATGGGCGATCGCACATCAGCGATTTCGAGGCGATCGTGATAATGGACTTGGAATATGCCCGCCAGTGGTCGGTACGGCACGACCTCTCTCTTATCTTTAGAACCGTGTGGATTGTGCTCAATCGCCGGGGCGCTTACTAGCAGCCGACTCGATAACGTTAAGCAGCTCCAGGTGCTGCGGCACTGAGGCCAGGGTATTGGCAGTAATTAGGCCGCTGGCTGCCACTGCCGGTAGCCCAATGCCGGGAAAGGTTGAATCGCCGCAGCACAGCAGTCCGGTCAGCGGCGTCTTCGTGCCGGGGAAGAAGCCCTCACCCGCGGGAATGGCGGGACCATAGGTGCCCCGATGCCGCCGCAGAAAGCGCTCATGGGTAAGAGGCGTCCCCACCAGCGTCTCCTCGCAGCGCGATCGCACGTCGGGAATCAGCCGCTCTAAAGCACGCCACATCACCTCGGCTCGCGTCTGCTTTTGGTGCTGATAAGCCTCGCTGCGGCGGTCTAGCCCCTGCCAAAGTTTGTAGGGTTCGTTGCCGGGGGTGTAGACATGAATCGTCTGTTTGCCGGGAGGCGCAACCGATGGATCGATTAGGGACGGAATGGACACCAGCACCACGTTTTGCGGAGCCGTAATCCCGGCATACCAGTCATTGACAACAATGTGATGACAGGGCAGATCGGCGGGAATGCCCGTCCCGTCAATGCCCAGGTGGAGGTGGAGGAAGCTGTCGCACTGGGGGGTTTGCCGGTAGGACTGCCAGGCGGAATGGCAAGTAATGCGATCAGGCAGCAGCTTGAGGGTATCCCACATGGATGCGTTGGAGACGACGGCGGTGCGGGCCTGAATCGTCTCACCGTTCCGCAAGCGTACGCCTTTGGCGCGATCGCCCTCTACCCAAATCTCGTCTACGTGGGCACCCAGCCTTAGCTGCCCGCCAAACCGCTGCAGACCGCGCACCAGTGATTCCACCAGCGCCCCACTGCCGCCGATGGGATAGTCGAGGGCGACATTGGGGCGATACCACTCGGCAAACATGAAGGCCATTTCTGCCGCACTGGTGCCGCTGGCGGGCAGCCCCGATAGCAGGAAGCATAATAGGTTGAGCCAGTTGCGGATAAACGGATCGGTGACGATATTCGCGGTCAAATCGGCAAACGAACCGGTGAGCTTCAGCACGGTGGGGGCATGGCGCAGCAGGGAAGGGGCATAGCGCCCCACCGTGAGCACGGCTCCCAGGTCAGACCGGACTGCGGCAGGCGGGAGGGCGATCGCCGCTTCTGCCAGGGGGGCCATAAACTGCTGCAGAGTACGCCACTCCCTGACCGCCTGTTTCCCCCGCAGCCGGGCCAGCACGTCACAGAACTGGTCTGCGCCTACAGCAGTGTTAAAGTCCCCCTCGGGTAGCCAGCAGCCCCAGGTGTCGTAGGTGACGCAGGGCACGGTTTCACCAATGGCGTCCAGAACGTGGCGGAGGGGGTTGGTGGAAGGAGCCGATAGCCCCGAGTGCAGCGACGGTCCTGAATCGAAGCGGTAGCCGTTACGCTCAAAGCCGTGGGCTGCTCCACCCGGCAGGGTGTGGCTCTCGCAGACCGTGACCTGATAGCCGTAGCGAGCCAGCAGGGCGGCGCAGCAGAGGCCACCGATGCCGCTACCAATGACCACCACGTCGGTATGCTGATGGGTTCCGTTGGATTGAGCCATGGGGAGCACGTCTAATTCAAGCAGGACAGTGGGCTAGGTGTTTCTCTGCGCAGAATTTTGGGAAATCTGAAGGAGGCGATCGCCCCCCGGTGAGTTCCCTGAGTCAGCCGATAGGAAACTTAGCAAAGTTAACACAAATTAACAAATCTGGCGATCGCCGTCTTCAGAACTTCCTCATAATCTTTCTTTATCTTTTGAAGATAAGGAGGTTGGGTCTGATGACGGGGTTCGATGACCTCAGCTGAGGTTTTCTGGAGCTTCTACCAGACGTTCAAATCGCAATTTAGCAACTTCCGTGACAACGGGATATTCACCCATCATCGTGCTGTTTTCCAACCCTCAGCGCTAATCAGTTTTGAAAGTCTCATGAACTATCTTTACTATCTTGCCAACGCCAGTCTGACCCTCAGAGTCATTGAATACCTGTACGGCAATCCCTCGGTGCCGCTCGACTTCGTTACCGTCATTCACCACATCGACGGCTGGATCGTGCGGATTAAGCTAAAGAGGCCGCTCATGCCCCAGCGCGATGGCGACCTGCGGGCATTCCTCAATGAAGTGGGGTTCCCCTATCAGCCTTCCCCCCGCATCGAGATGGCGCTGCTCAATCTGCAGTCAGGGCAATCGCCGCTCAAAGTCATGCGCCAGTTTCAGATTGCTATCGTCTCCCACGGCTATCCGGAGCAGCATGAGATCGAAGTGTTTCGCAAAAACTTTATTGAAGGACTGGGGTACTGCCCCGAACATCTCGCTTAGTGGGTCATTTGCTTTGCTCCCAGCCATTTCGCCCTCACCCCAAACCCCTCTCCCAATCTGGGCTACTAAGTACACATAAGTCCTGACCCCCTTGCTGTTCGGGCTTTTCCCTCATCCCCCAACCCCTTCTCCCAGAGCGGGAGAAGGGGAGCCGGAAAGCCTTGTCTTACCTCCCCCTCGCCCATTTTTGGGAGAGGGGG
>JBHJGR010000222.1:0-14473 GCA_050331615.1 Elainellaceae cyanobacterium | reverse complement strand
GTCACCGTCGATGATGCCTCGATCGGTGCCACGCCAGATGACTCTCAACTCCTTACCCTTGCCATCACTGATGTCAACGAAGCACCCACAATTACGCTTACGCCTACCATCACTGACCTGGCAGAGGATGCCGATACCAGCGCTGATATCGAAGTCGCTGTCATCAGCGTCTCAGACGATGCTTTGGGGACCCATGAATTAGACCTAGCAGGTGCTGACAGAGACGCCTTCAAAATCGTCGGCGATCGCCTCTATCTCACAGCAGGAGCAGCCCTCAACTTTGAAACCCAAGACCAATATCAGGTGAGCGTCACCGTCGATGATGCCTCGATCGGTGCCACGCCAGATGACTCTCAACTCCTTACCCTTGCCATTACCGATGTCAATGAAGCACCCACGATTACCCTCACGCCTACCATCACTGACCTGGCAGAGGATGCCGACACCAGCGCTGACATCGAAGTCGCTGTTATCAGTGTCTCAGACGATGCTTTGGGGACCCATGAATTAGACCTAGCAGGTGCTGACAGAGACGCCTTCAAAATTGTTGATAACCGCCTCTATCTCACAGCAGGGGCGTCCCTCGATTTCGAAACCCAAAACCAATATCAGGTGAGCGTCACCGTCGATGACACATCGGTTGGTACCAGTCCTGATGACACCAAGCCCGTCACCCTTGCCATTACCGATGTCAACGAAGCGCCCACGATTACGCTCACGCCTACCATCACTGACCTGGCAGAGGATGCCGACACCAGCAGTGACATCGAAGTCGCTGTCATCAGCGTCTCAGACGATGCTTTGGGAACTAACGTCTTAGAACTGGTAGGCACTGACCCAGACGCCTTCAAAATCGTCGGTAACCGCCTCTATCTGACAGCAGGAGCAGCCCTCGACTTTGAAACCAAAAACCAATATCAGGTGAACGTCTCCGTCGATGATGCCTCGGTTGGTACCAGCCCTGATGACGTCAAGTCCCTGACCCTTGCCATCACCGACGTTAACGATGCCCCAAGCTTCACCGATGATGCGTTTCTAGGCTTCGTCCAGGCGGATTCTACCGATCCCAGTGGACGGGCGATCGCCACTCTATTCACTAGCCTGTTCTCTGACCCCGACAGCGGCTCCAGCCTCAGCGGCATTCTGGTGGTTGGGAATTCGGTAACTACCGAGGGAGCGTGGGAGTATTCCCTGGACGGTGTCGCCTGGTCGGCGATCGCCGCTGTTGACGACACCAATGCCTTGGCCCTCTCCGCCGCCACACAGATTCGGTTTGTGCCCGCAGCGGGCTACGAGGGAACACCTCCCAGTCTGTCAGTGCGGGCGCTGGACAATACCTATGGGGGCAGCTTCAGCACTGCATCCACGCCTGAGATCATTGATGCCAGCTTGAACGGAGGGGTTACGGCGATCGCTGCCACTGCCCGCACCATCGACACCACGGTAATCACTGCTCCGGAAATCATCAGCGTCGCCCTTCCCGCGAATGATATCTATCGCGCTGGAGAATTTCTTGACTTTACCCTAACCTTTTCCAAGCCAGTCCTCATTAATGAAGGAACTGGTGTGGTAGAGCTTCCCTTCACCCTGGATACGGGGGGCATCGTCGCCGCTGCTTTGCAGGGAACGGGAACTGCCAGCGCCACCCATACCTTCCGCTACGTTGTTCAGTCCGGTGATTTAGACACAGACGGCATCACCGTTGGGAGTAGCCTAGCACTGACGGGCGATGCCACCATTAAAGATCCCGACACCAACAACGATGCCATCATTATCCTGAACGCGGGCGATACCTCTGGCATTCAGGTGGATACCATCGCTCCCACCGTAACCCTCAGCTCAACCGCGATTAGTCCCATCAACGATGCCGTTGAGATAGCCGTTACCTTTAGCGAGGCAATCAATGGCTTTGATACCACCGACTTGACCCTCACCAACGGTACGCTGGTGGACAATAGCTTTGCCGGTTCAGGCGACACCTACTCCTTCTCCGTCATGCCGGCCACTGATGGAGAGGTGACCATTAATTTGGCGGGAGCGATCGCCCAAGACACCGCTGGTAACGACAATACTGCCTCCAATGTATTAAGTTTCGAAGCTGACCTGACAGCTCCTAGAGTGACCCTCAGTTCTACCGCCACTAGCCCCATCAACGGTGAAGTGGTGGTGAGCGTTGCCTTTAGTGAGGTAGTAACTGGCTTTGATACCACAGATTTGACCCTTACCAACGGCACGCTGGTAGCCAATAGCTTTGCCGGTTCAGGCGACACCTACTCCTTCTCCGTCGCACCGACGACCGACGGAAACGTGAGCGTCAGCCTGGCAGGGGCGATCGCCCAGGACCTTGCTGGCAACGACAGCACCGCCTCTAACCTATTAAGCTTCGAAGCCGACCTCACCGCTCCCACTGTGTCTCTCAGTTCCGCAGTCACCAGTCCCATCAGTGGCGCAGTGCTAGTCGAGGTCAGCTTCAGTGAGGCGGTGAACGGCTTTGAGGCTGCCGACTTGATGATGACCAACGGAACCCTGGTAGCTAACAGCTTTGCCGGGACTGACGACACCTACTCCTTCTCCATCATGCCCACTGCCGATGGAGAGATGACCGTGAGTTTAGCGGGGGCGATCGCCCAGGATGCCGCAGGCAATGAGAATACCGCCTCCAACTCGCTGGTGTTTACGGCAGACCTGACCGCTCCCACCGTTACCCTTAGCGCCGCCGCCGCCAGCCCCATTAATGGTGAAGTGGCCGTCACCGTGTCCTTCAGCGAGGTAGTCAGCGGCTTTGACGCTGCGGATTTGACCTTCACCAATGGCGTGCTCGTTGCCAATAGCTTTGCGGGAGCGGACGATACCTACACCTTCTCCGTCGCACCCACCACCGATGGGGAGATGACGGTTAACCTGGCAGCGGCGATCGCCCAAGATCTGGCTGGTAATGACAATACGCCATCTAACACCCTTTCCTTTGATGCCGACCTGACTGCGCCAGGGATAACGCTAACAACGGCGGCGGGCGATCGCCTCAACACCACCTTCACCGTTACCGCCACCTTTGATGAAGCGGTGACGGGCTTTGATGAAGGAGACGTATTCGCTACTAACGGCACCATCCAGAACTTTGCTGGAACAGGCAGTACCTATACCTTCAATGTAGTTCCAGGAGGGGAAGGAGAAATCCAGGTCAGCGTTGCCGATGCAGTCGCTCAGGATCTGGCAGGCAACACGAACACCGCATCCAACCTCCTGTCTCGCACTGCCGACCTGACTGCCGCCACCGTCGCTTTGAGTTCCACCGCTCCTGATACGACAAAGGGCAGCTTCACGGTCACCGCTACCTTTGATGAAGCCGTTGTTGGCTTTGGTGCCGGAGACATTACGGTTGTTAATGGCTCCGTTCAAAGCTTTACGGGCAGCGGCAGCACCTACACCTTTGAGGTCGTCCCAACCAACGATGGGGAGGTGTCGGTTAGCCTGGGCGCTGGGGTGGCTCAGGATGAGGCAGGTAACGACACCCTAGCCTCCAACCTGCTGACGCGGTTAGCCGATTTAGCCCCTCCCAGCGTGACCCTGACCTCTAGTGCCCCCGCGACGGTGAATGGGATATTTACAGTGACGGCTACCTTTAGCGAGGCGATCGCCAACCTTGAGCTAGCCGACCTGGAGATTACCAACGGAGTTGCCCAAAATCTAATAGGAGCAGACAATACCTATACCTTTGAGGTCGTACCCTCGGTGGATGGTCCGATTACGGTCAACCTGGCAGCAGATCGGGTGGAGGATGCAGCAGGTAACGGCAACCTGGCGGCGAGTCCCCTCAGCCGTACCGTTGACCTGACGGCACCCACGGTTGTATTGGCCACCACTGCCGCAAGCGCCGTCAAGGATGCTTTCGCCGTCACCGCCACCTTTAGTGAAGCCGTCACGGGCTTTGACTTGACGGATATTACGGTCAACAATGGTATCGCCCGCAACGGTTCTTTTCAGGGCAACGTTTACACCTTTGAAGTGGAGCCTACTGCCGATGGCGAGGTCACTGTGGCGATCGCCTCAGGCGTGGCGCAAGATACCGCAGGCAATGGTAATGAAGCCGCCATTTCCCTCATCCGTACAGCGGATCTCACGCGTCCGACTTTGACCCTATCGTCCACAGCGCCAGCTACGGTCGAAGGTACCTTCAGCGTCACCGCCAGCTTTGACGAGGCTGTTCAGGGCTTTGATCTCAGCGACTTCTCAGTGACCAATGGTGAACTCAGCAACTTCGTCCAGTCCAACGGCAGCTACACCATAGACGTGAAGCCCCTTGAGGATGGTGCAGTGGTGGTCAGCGTCGGCGACCAGGCAGCGACGGATGCAGTCGGCAATCCCAGCACTGCTGCCCAGCTTTCCCGCGACGCTGTGCTTCCAGCTCCAGTTATTACCCTAAGTTCAACCGCTCCCGACCAGGTGAATGGGGCGATCGCCGTTACTGCCGAATCTAGCCGCACCATCGTCGGTTTCACCGCTAGCGATCTTTCAGTCACCAACGGCACCGTGCAGAACTTCAGGGGCAGTGGCAAACGCTACACCTTTGAGATTCTGCCTAGCGGCGACGGTACCGTGGCGGTGGTGGTGAGGGAGGCGATCGCCAAAGACTTGGCAGGCAACGATAACCTGGCCTCCAACCCGCTCAGTTGGCAGGCAGATATCACCGCCCCGACCCTTTCTCTGGCGACTGATGCTCCTAGCATTGTCACCGGAGAGTTTGTGGTGACGGCGATCGCCAGTGAACCTATTCAGGGCTTCGAGGCAGGGGATGTCACGCTGCGCAATGGGACCATCAGCAACTTCAGCCAAACCGGTTTGACCTACACCTTCACGGTCAAGCCCAGCCAGGAGGGCACGGTCACGGTAAGCGTCGGCGCAAACGTGCTGACCGATCAGTTGGGCAACTCAAACCCGGCAACGCCACGGCTTGCCCGCTTTGCCGATATCAATCCCCCCAGCGTCACCGTTAATCCTCTGACGACCAATGATACGCTTCCCCAGCTAACGGGGACCGTCAGCGACCCCGACGCCGTCGTGACCGTCACTCTGGCGGGGCAAACCTACCGGGCCTTTAACCACCGCAACGGCACCTGGACCCTGCCCAGGGGATTTATTTCAGCACCGCTGGCGGATGGGTGGTACGATGTCGTTGTCTCTGGCACTGACGACCTGGGACGACAGGGGCGGGACACCACCCGCAACGAGCTATTCATTGACACCACAGCTCCTGCGACCTTCTCCTTTGGCGTGGTCGGAGCCACTGCCGTTGATGGCGTCTACCGGCTGCAGCACCGTTCTCCCGCCTTTACGGGAATTGCCGATCCCTATAGCCGATTAGAGCTATTTGCTGACTCAGTCCGCATCGGCACCGTCACGGCAGACTTCCAGGGAAACTGGACCCTTCCTACGGCAGGACTGTTCACCGATGGCCTCTATACCTTAAGCCTGGTGGCAACCGACGAGCTGGGGAACCGCAGCACGGCTCCGGCAACGCTGTCCCTCCTGCTGGATACCGCTGCCCCCTCTGCCGATATCGAGCAAATTGAGCAGCCTCTGCGCGATCGCGGCCTCAACCAAATCGATATTCGCTTTAGCGAAACGGTGAGCAACTTTGACCTCGCAGATTTTCAGCTCGTGCGGGATGGAGTCTTGCTCTCCCTGGATGGAGCCAGCCTTACCAGTACCGATGGGCAAAACTGGACACTGGGCAACCTGGCAGCGCTCACGGGCGAGAGCGGTCAATACAGCCTCACCCTGGTGGCTCAGAATCTCACGGATGTGACAGACCTCTCGGGAATTGTCCTCAGCGGCGTCAACGTCGTTAGTTGGGAGGTCGGGCAAACGGGTACAGCCCTGCCCGCCATCTCCTTCAACGGCGGCAAAAAGGGCGATCGCCTCAAAGCTTCCGGCACCAACCGCAAGCTGAAGGGCGGGAAAAATAACGATAATTTCAAAGGCTCTGACAACAAAGAACGCATGATTGGCAAAGGGGGCAACGATAGATTCCTGGGTCGGGGTGGGCGCGATCGCATCAACGGCGGCGGCGGCAACGACCGGGAATTCGGTCATGAGGGCAACGACAAGCTTCTGGGGCGGAGTGGCTCAGACCTGCTGGACGGGGGTGAAGGCAATGACCGGCTCAATGGCGGCGGCAGCAATGATGTCCTAGTAGGAGGTGCGGGCAATGATTTGCTAACTGGGGGCAGCGGTCGTGACACCTTCGTCTATCAGAGTTTAGAGGAGGGGGGCGATCGCATCACCGACTTCAACGTTAGCGAGGACCTGCTCGACCTGCGGTCAATCCTATCTACCCCTGGCTTTGCGGCTGACAATACCTATGCCCAGTTTGTTCAGTTCGTGGACTTTGCCGAGGTGAGCAATGGTACCGATGTGCGCATCCTGCAGAACGGTCAAGCTGTTAGCCTGGCTGTGCTGGAGGGGGTGGCGGCGCAGACGCTGGGGGCGGCTAATGTGATTTTGGATTTTGGATTTTAGATTTTGGATTTTGGATCTTGGATTTTGGATTTTGGATTTTGGTGTCTTTGGGCACACTTGTGGCTAGCGTAAATTTCTGGCATGGAGCTATCTTTTCTAGTTGCAAGGAAGCTTCTCTGATTGGATTTGTCTGGCGATCGCCCACCTTTCTCTGGTGGAGAATTGACGGATGAAATGGGGCTTTGCCAATGCTCAATTGGTGTAATATTTGACTGCTCATGAGCCGCGAGATCTACGGTAGTATCGCTTAGCTAAAAAAGTTTACAATCAGTCCATTGACTTAAATTGATTCTGCTTGAAAATTCATCTAGTAAACTCAATAGTCAGCGTAAGCTTACTGAGGCTATCGGAGGGACAAACGCTGGTAGCTTTCTTTATTGTTTCTGGCAAATTGCTGCACATCCAGGGTGCTGCTTTTGCTTGGCACCTAGGCTATGACACGAGTCCTAATTGTTGAAGACGAGCGGGCAACTGCCTTGAATTTGCAGGAAGCCTTGGAGCTAATGGGCTACATTGTGCTTGAGGTGGCAGACTCGGGGATGCAGGCCGTCCAATTAGCCGAGGAGATGCACCCAGATGTGATCCTGATGGATATTTATCTGTCTGACCGGGTAGACGGTATTGCAGCGGCTCAGCAGATTCAGGCCCGCCAGTCCATCCCTATCATTTACCTCACCGCTTTCTTCGACGACCAAATCCTCGAACGGGCCTTGCGAACTGACCCATTCGGTTACCTGATCAAACCTTTCAACTACATTGAACTGCGCACCACGATTGAAACGGCCCTGCATCGTCACCGGCTTGAGCAACGGCAGCTTGCCACTATCCAACGACGGCCAGAACTAGGTCAGGTCCAAACCCGGCAGCGCCAGGAAGTCGAACAGGTCCAGTTGCTGAGCACGATTGTCCAGCGACTTCACCAGTCCCTCGAACTTAGCTACATCCTCAGCACGGCGGTTGCGCAAGTGCGCCAGTATCTCGAAACAGATCGGGTGCTGGTCTATCGCTTCGACCCGGATTGGACAGGCGTGATCATTGCCGAATCCGTCGGTAGCGGGTGGACGGCCATGCTGGGACGACGGCTGTTTGACCCCTGTATCAATGCCGACCAGTGCATCATTCCCTACCGGCAGGGTTATATCGGCAACACCCCCGACATCCATAGGGCCAATCTAGCAGACTGCTACGTCCAACTGCTGGACCAGTTTCAGGTTAAAGCCAATCTGGTCATTCCCATTCTGCAGGGCGATCGCCTCTGGGGACTATTGGCTGCCCAGCACTGTGCCGCGCCCCGTACCTGGAAAACTGTAGAAATTAACTTTCTCCAGCAGTTGGCACACCAGTTGGCAACCGCCATTCAGCAAGGTGAGCGGTATCAGGACGTGCAGCTTCTCAATGCCCGACTGGAAGCCGAGGTCGCAAGCCGCACAGCCCAACTGCAGCAGTCCCTCGCATTTGAAGCCCTGCTCAACCGCCTAACCGAAAAGATTCGGGATAGCCTAGATGAAGCAGAAATCTTGCAGTCGGCGACGCGAGAGGTTTGCTGCCAGCTCGACGCGATCTTCTGTAACATCACCTTCTACGACTCGCTGACGACCCAGAGTCGGGTGGTCAGCGAATATGCTGGGCGATCGCCCGCATTGTCTGGTCTCATCATCCCGACTCATGTGATGCCGGTATTGAGGCAGCAGATGCTGCGCGGGGAGTATTGTCACTGCAGCGCTCCCGTTAATCATCAGGTAGGTGAGTGGCTGACTGTCCTTCTTTGCCCCTTGATGGATCGCGATCGCCAGTTTCTAGGCGACCTTCTGCTGGTGCGGCAGCGGGGAGCCGCCTTCGCTGACGCCGAAATTCGTTTGGTGCGGCAGGTAACCAGTCAATGCGCGATCGCCATTCGTCAGTCGCGGCTCTATCAGTCGTCCCAGGCCCAGGTGAGGGAGCTAGTGCGGCTCAACCACCTTAAAGACCAGTTCCTTAGCACCGTTTCCCATGAGTTGCGCACCCCCATTTCCAATATTCGCATGGCTACGCAAATGCTGGAAATTAGCCTGAGCCAGATGAATCATGCTGATCAGGGGTTCGACAGCCTCCAGCGCTATTTTCAAATCCTCAAGGACGAGGGGCAGCGGGAAATTAACCTGATCGACGATTTACTATCCCTTACTCGCTTGGAAGCAGGTATTGAAACCGTTTCTATCAGCGACGTTAATCCCCAAAGCTGGATTTTGCATGTCGTTGAAGCCTTAGCCGACCGGGCCTATAGCCGACAAATTCAGCTTGAAATAGATGTGCCCGCGAATCTACCGACGCTGCAGACCGACCTTATTCACCTAGAGCGCATTCTCACCGAACTTGTCAACAATGCCTGCAAGTATACTCCTGCGGGAGAAATAATTCGCATTTCCGCACATACCGCTAACCAGCGGCTGTATGTTCATGTCGTCAACTCAGGAATCGAAATTGCGCCCGAGGAGCATCAGCGCATCTTCGAAAAGTTTTACCGCATTCCTAGCGGCGACCCCTGGCAACATGGCGGTACTGGGTTGGGGCTGGCGCTGGTGCAGCGACTTGTTTCCCTTCTGGGCGGCACCATCAGCGTCAGCAGCCAAGACAATCAAACCTGTTTTACCCTGAGTCTGCCCCTGCTGTTCGAACCAGAGCCGGGGCATTGAGTCCTAATCCGCATGAGACGTAAATCAGGAACGTTCCAGCTTTGCCATCGCCAGCGAGGCAGGGGAGGCACAGTGGGCTGTCCGTCCCTGGGCTAATTGCTCAACGGTATCGCCCAACGCGCTGATCAATGCCTGTCGGGTCTGGGCATGGTCGGCTTGCTCGGCTTTGAGGGCTTGAGTGAGGCGATCGCATTCGAGCACCGCCGCCGCCAGCCTAGCTTTCAGCTCATCATCACTGAGGTGATCCATAATTTGGGACTCCGCCGGACGGCGCAGGGCCTCATAGTCTGCCGTGAGCTGCTGAATCGTTTGGTTGGCACTTTGAGCTTCCTGCCGCCGCTGACGCGCCTCCGTTTCGTAGAGCGATCGCCAATTTGCCGCACTGGCATGGGCCTCGCTCAATTCCTGACGCAGTTGGGCAACCTGCCCCTGGAGGGAGCGAATTTCTCCCAACCACTGTCGCACATCGTGATTCATGATCCGCCAAAGACTCCTACGAGAATTCAGTCGTTGCTCCGCTAGAACAGTAGGCGAGTCACCGTAGCGGGGGCAGGTAAGACGATGAGGACCAGCAAGGCCAACGCCACCAGACCCCAAAAGTCCCGCTTGTTGTCTAGCTCGCTGACGTCGTTGAGCGCCGGTTCATCCACAATGGGCATAAAGAATAGCAAAATCGCCCAAATCAAAAACTCACGCTGCACAAAGGATAGCGCCAGCACCAGAAAACGGGCAATTTGGCCGATCATGGCTCCGCTGCG
The DNA here is from genome assembly GCA_050331615.1 of Elainellaceae cyanobacterium. Taxonomy (GTDB): domain Bacteria; phylum Cyanobacteriota; class Cyanobacteriia; order CAKZMO01; family CAKZMO01; genus JAYKGU01. Next base: position 4,524 of record JBHJGR010000222.1, on the reverse strand, counting down.
CTGCCCAAACATGGCGTGAACAATGTGCCCACCGTCCAGCTGCCCCACGGGCATCAGGTTGAGCGCCGTGATGACCACTCCTAAACAGCCGGCGATCGCCACCGGATGCAGCTCTAGGGCACTGGTAGCCGTGAGCTGGCTGCCCAGGGTTAGCTTGCTAAACAGGGCGATTAAGAACGAGGCGCTGGGGTTGAATGACTCGAAGTTGAGAATGCCGGACTCTTCCGTCAGTGCTGTCGGCGTCGAGTGGGCCAGCCCCCACAGGAGGATGGGCACGGTGACGATGAACCCCGACAGCGGCCCGGCAATGCCCACGTCGAATAGGGCTTTGCGGTTGGGGATGGGCGATCGCATCTGGATAAACGCCCCAAAGGTGCCGAAGGGGAAAATATTGGGAGCCGGAGGCACCGGGATGAAGTACGGCAGCGTGGCCTTGATCCTATAGCGTCGAGCCGTCAGGTAGTGCCCCAGCTCGTGAACGGCCAGAATGGTCATGAGTGCCAATCCATAGGGCAATCCCTGGGCCACCAAGCCAAAATCGGCCTGCAGGTCTTCATTGCTGATCCCAGCCAGCACAACCCCAGAAAGGGTCGTCGTCACGATGGTAATCAGCAGCAGCCCCGCCGCTAGGCCAGGACGAAAGTTAGCCTGCTCTGGCATTTTCTCAGCCATTTGCCGCTGAGGATTGGGCACCAAAGCGAAGAAGGGCTTACCGTCCAGACCTTCCTGAAAAATGATGAGAAACCGATTGCCGAACAGGTTTTCGATATTCTCCCGAATCGTCTTGTAGGCAACTTCGGGAGAGGTGCGCAGATGACCCCGGCAGATGAGGGCCTGGGGCCGATACTCCACGTCTCGGAGATAGTAAACCGACCAGGGAAAACAGTTTTTGAGCGCCGCTTCCTCTTCCTTATTGATGGGGCGAACAGCTTCAGCCTTACCGTTTTTAATCGAGGCGATCGCCCGCTCCTCTACTCCTGCTGGAGTCGTGCCAGCCGAGGACGACCCTGCAGACGAACTCTTGTTGAGAGATGCATCCTTTTCGGTTGGACGGCCCCACTGAATCAAAGCCCAATACAGCAAAGGGCAGACGATGAAAGGAATCAGCAGCAGCGCTAGCGGAATATCGCTATCGCCGCTCAAGACAACCCACGTTGTCCAGATAAAAGCAGGCGTCATCATCACCAGCCAAAGCAACCAAACTGGCGTACGGGTGATGTTTGCCACACTCCGCCGGACAATCAGGTAGGTAAAGATTCCTAATAGGAGTAACCAAAACAACATGTTGGGTCTCTTGCTAGCTCCAAACCTGCTTTCCAGACAACTGATTCGTCATCGCGGGGACGCAAGCATTCAGCACAACTACCCCATGGAAGCACGGGGCTGATTCCAGCATAGCGCTTCTGCCTGCATTTGCTCCGACCCCTGTCGCCGATGTTCGTCAATTGTTGCATTCGTCCAGCCAGCTCTCAGGAACAATCGGTAGCAGGGCTAACCGGGGGCGATCGCCGCCATCGACTTTTATAAAGAATTCCAATTTGCGTTAGATTCGTGGGGTACTCGCTTACTGTTCGATGCAAGTCTGCTATGTCCGCTGCTGATCAGCTGTCCCCCAAACCTCCCCGCCAGGTCTTGGAAACCGTCTTCGCATTTTCTCCCAGCCGCGACACGCTGGGGGGAACGGCCTATCTCATCCTGGAAGCGACGGGCAACATTCTGGTGGACTGCCCTGCTTGGGACGCTCCCACCCAGAAATTCCTGGAGCAGCAGGGCGGTGTCCGCTGGCTATTTATTACCCACCGGGGCGGCATCGGGCGGGTCCGGCAAATCCAGCAGGCCCTTGCCTGTGAAGTTGTGATTCAGGAGCAAGAAGCTTACTTACTGCCGGGTATAGCGGTGACTTCGTTTCAGACCACCCATTGCCTGAGCCAGCTCTGCCAAGCGCTGTGGACACCTGGTCACTCACCGGGATCATCCTGCCTTTACTACAGTGAGTACGGAGGCGTCCTGTTTTCGGGTCGGCATCTGCTTCCCAATGCCGAAGGACAACCCGTGCCCCTGCGGGTTGCCAAAACTTTCCACTGGTTCCGCCAGCTCCGCAGCGTTCAGCACCTGCGGGACCAGTTCACGCCAGAAACCCTCCACTATCTCTGCCCCGGAGCTAATACGGGATTTCTGCGGGGTCAACGGATTATTGACCGTGCCTATGACCACCTGATGCAGCTCGACCTGGAGGCCCAGCGGGCGATCGCCCCGGGTCTGTAACGTAAACTAATTGAAACCCTCAATAAGCAATGGCCATGATTCAGGGATTTGCCGCCAAAACTCTCGGCGCAATGGGCGCGATTAGTCTAGCCGGCTTAGGAGCCGTAGGCTACCCAGGCGGAGCACGTATTGCCCAGGCCCAGTTACCCGGCATCAGCTCATCCCTGACCGTGGTTTACCCACCCAACAATCATGAAACAACGGCAGCGCAAATCTTTTTTATTGGCACTGCCCCACCCGGTCAGGTAGTCCGGATCAACGGTCAGCCTATCGACCGCAGTCCCGCTGGTCACTTTGCCCCTAGCTTTCCCCTCCAGCTTGGCGAGAATCAATTTACCGTCCAGCAGGGGAGCGATACCGTTACTCTGACCATCCAGCGAGTAGCGATAACGCCGCCGATTCCCGATGGCATTGCCTTCGCTGAAGGTACCCTTGCTCCTGCTGTTGACGTTGCCCGCGTGCCCGGAGAGCTGATTTGTTTTGAGGCGATCGCCCCTCCGGACGCCACGGTTGAAGTCTCTCTGGCTGACCAAACCCTCTCCCTGCCACCCCAAGCTACCCAGGTCCTTCTACCGCCCAATTCCGCCGTCCTTACTTTCAGTAACTATCCCATTTCTATCGCCACTACTACCTATCAGGGCTGTCGCAGCTTTGCAGAAGTAGGCGACTTGGGCCAACCTCAATACCGACTCCGACTGGGAAACCAAACGGTTGAGCAAACAGCTCCTGGTCGGGTAGAAATCCTCTCCCCAACCCAGTTCCAGGTCGCCGAAGTCACTGCTGAATCTGGCACTGCCCGCACTGGCCCCAGCACCAGCTATTCGCGCCTGACGCCGCTGCCAACCGGGACCCAGGCCATGATTACAGGACGGGAAGGAGACTGGTACCGCCTCGACTACGGAGCCTGGATTCGGAATACTGACGTGGCTGTTCGCCCTAGTCCAGTGCCGCCGCGATCGCTGATCCGAAGTGTCATGTCCCGCCCCGCAACCGGCTGGGCAGAAATCGTCTTCCCACTGCAAGTTCCAGTCCCCGTCAGCATCGATCAGGACAGCAATACCTTCACCCTGACCCTCCACAACACCACGGCTCAAACAGACACCATTTTTCTTGACAATGATATTCTCATTGAGCGCCTTGACTGGGATCAGCCTTCTCCCGACACAGTCCGTTACACCTTTCACCTCAAGACTGAGCAACAGTGGGGCTACAAACTTCACTATGAAGACACGAGTCTGATTCTTTCCCTCCGCTATCCACCGAGGATCAATGCCACCAGCCTAGCCCCTGGTGACTCAAGTCTTCCCCTTGCTGGAGCCAGCATTCTGCTTGATCCGGGTCACGGTGGCGAGGAGTTGGGTGCACGGGGACCAACGGGTTATCCCGAAAAAGACGTCAACTTGGTTGTCTCGACCCTGCTGCGCGATGAACTGATTCAACGGGGTGCCAGGGTTTACATGACGCGAGTGGATGACACGGATGTCTCTTTGGGCGATCGCGTCACCATGATCAGTGAAGTCGTGCCCGACCTCGCCCTCAGCATCCACTACAACGCCTTACCCGATGATGGCGATGCCAACACCGCGGGAATCGGCACCTTCTGGTATCACCCCCAGGCCCACGACCTGGCCGTCTTCCTCCACGACTACCTGGTCAGAACGCTCGATCGCCCGTCCTATGGAGTTTTTTGGAATAACCTGGCGCTCACTCGCCCAGCCGCTACGCCTTCAGTTCTCCTGGAACTAGGTTTTATGATTAACCCCAACGAGTTTGAGTGGATTGTGGATGCTGAAGAGCAGCAGAGATTGGCGATCGCCCTCGCAGACGGCATCGAAGCCTGGCTAGTTCAGAAAACGCGTTGACACTCCCCATAGCTAAAAGCTAGGGGATTCTTGGTTCATCCACCATCCTTAAAACTGATCTGAGAGTTTTATCTCAAACTCTGCAACCCCTCACCAAACAGCCGCACCAAAATGGTCAAACTATCTAGATGTTGGGCAGTCAGCCCCAGCGGGAAAAGTGTCCCCAAGCGTTTTTTTACCCTGTTCCGGCGTGCCCCGCCGTACAGCATTTCGGAGCTGAAACTAACAGTCGCTGGTGGTTCGGTACTCTGTCGAGTCCATACGTTTTTAGAGAGGTTTTTCGCGCCTCTGGTTGCAGACTGGACTCTGCTTTCGGGTTCGAGGAGACTGACTTGGATGCTTCCACCCACCCTGGGGGTTCAAATCAGTTCTATTGTACTGCACTGGGCAGACTGCT
>JBHJGR010000221.1:0-7576 GCA_050331615.1 Elainellaceae cyanobacterium | reverse complement strand
CATGCAGCTACCTTAAAGCCTTTTAATGCCTAAAACATTGTCACCATTCTAAAAGAACTAAATTTCGGAAATATAAGGCAATAGAGTGAAGTTTGGCGAACCTCGTAGTATCTAGCTAAATATGTCACTCAACGAACCTTCATATATTGATATCCAATATGGATTTAATACCTTAACTATCTTATCGACGATTGTCGCTCTATGGCACTTCTACAAATGTCACATTATCGCTCCAAATCAAACCGCAACAAGAAACATCGCTACAGCGAGCATAGACGCAGCAACAGCACCTCTCAAAGCTTTGCCATAGCAAAACAATCTGTCACAGAAATTCATGAGTGCATTGGCAGTGAATTGATAGCTAACTACTGTTTAGACTGATTTCTCCCGCTCTGATCAGTCTAACACCCCCTATCAGGGTGATTAGCCAGATCTTGAGTTGAATATCACCTCCTGTGAAGGGAGTTAGGCCGAAAATTGTCCGTATAACTCCCTAAAATGGCATGTTATGCAGATCTTCCTCAGGCTATCCTCCCAGTCAAAGACGTTATGAAGATCGTGATCTTCATAACACCGCTAAATTGGGTGTTTAGCCTGATCCTGCCTTGCATAATAGACTCGCTGCGGGATGTTATGCAGACAACTTCAGCAAATCTTCATCATCAAAGCAGAGCCTGGAGATGTAGCATTAGTACATGAGTTCCGACTGCATCTCATGGAAACCCGACCTAAAAAACTGCTCGATCAGGTACGCGACGCGATTCGCCTTAAACATTATTCTTATCGAACGGAGCAAACTTATGTTAGCTGGATTCGTCGCTACATTCTTTTCCACAATAAGCGGCATCCAAAGGAGATGGGGAATGCAGAAGTCGAAGCATTTCTTACTCATTTAGCAGTTGAAGGGAACGTTTCCGCTTCAACCCAAAATCAAGCCCTCAGCGCTTTGCTGTTCCTGTACCGAAATGTTCTTAATCAGGAATTGGGCCATTTAGAGGCAGTTCGAGCTAAACGCTCACGCTACTTGCCAACCGTCCTGACCCAAGATGAAGTTCAGTCAGTGTTACAAAACGTATCAGGTGCTCATGGACTGGTGCTCAAGGTTTTGTACGGCAGTGGTCTACGCCTTAACGAAGGGTTGCGGTTGCGAATTAAAGACGTTGATTTTGCCCAGCGCCAGATTGTAGTTCGGGATACTAAAGGGAGGGAAGGTCGGATCACGATGCTGCCTGGCAGCTTGATTGAACCTCTACAAATTCATCTTCAAAAAGTTAAGCGTTTGCATCAGCTAGACTTAGACCAGGGTTATGGTTCGGTCTATCTGCCTTTTGCTTTAGAACGGAAGTATCCCCATGCAGACCGCTCTTGGATTTGGCAGTTTGTCTTTCCGTCTCCAAGCCGTTCTCGCGATCCGAGAAGTGGCGTCATTCGTCGCCACCATCTCCACGAGAGTGGTATCCAGCGATCGCTCAAACAAGCGGTGCGCCTTGCTCGAATTAACAAGCGTGTTGGTTGTCATACTCTACGCCATAGTTTTGCGACTCATCTAATTGGAAACGGCTATGACATTCGCACGGTGCAGGAGCTATTGGGCCATAGAGATGTCAAAACGACCATGATTTATACCCACGTCCTAAATCGCGGCGGGCGTGGCGTGCGGAGTCCGCTGGATGGCTGAGGGCGATCGCCACACAAATCGTGCGATCGCCCTCCTCGCCCAGATCCCAGAATCGAGCAAAACCCTGGGATCTGATGTCACACCTAGCGCCGCCGAATCAGGTAGCTCATCGTCTCGCCCTGCCGGGGCGTCAGCACAATGCCCCGCTGCGGCACCGTAACCAGCCGACTCCACAGGCCCGCTTCCCCGTAGTTGAGCACATGGAGCAGGTGAATCGTGCGCCGCACGATCGCCGGAGAGCCGAGCAGGATATGGCGCACGATTTCCTCATCGGGGGCCGATTGGGGGGTGGGCAGCAAAACGGGACTGTCCGCCGCCTGGGGGGTGTTGCCGCCAGACGCCAGGAAGGATGGGATGTAGACCACTTTGGGATTCCTCCAAATGTATTGAGTGGGCAGGAAACCCAAAAACTTAGCCGCTCCACGCACGACAGCGCAAAGCGGCTATGGGCCATAATAAACCCTAGCCTTCGCAACTGCCTGGAACAGTAGCGTGGGTGAGGCATCGGTCGTTGCTCCAACAACTTCCGGTGCCGCCGCAGGCTAAATTTTTGGGAGAACAAGCTGCGCTCACACAGCTATAGCCCGATAGCGTACCGGATGGCGGACAAGGGGTCAAGTGACGCTCAATACATTTCCAGAATTTTTATCTGGTCTATGGAGATTTGCTCAAAGGGGAGAAGAATTATAGCTTCAGGGGTCGGGCTGGTAGCACCCTACAAACTAACCCTAACAAACATGCTCCTTTCAAAAGCCCGTGACGAGGATTGAACTCGTGACCTCACCCTTACCAAGGGTGCGCTCTACCACTGAGCTACACGGGCCAGTACTGCTAGCTTACCCCAAAAGATGGGGATCTTACAGATACGAAAGTATCTTCGCCTGACGAGAATTTTCACCGGACTAGCACAAGCCTTCTCATCGTGTGGTGGGCCGGGCTGGATTCGAACCAGCGTAGGCGTAGCCAGCGGATTTACAGTCCGCCCCCATTAACCACTCGGGCACCGACCCATTTATTCACACGATTATTGATAGTAACATAGATTTTGGGGATTACCAATACTTTTGCGAAACCAGTTACGAAACCAGTTACGAAACCGATCGCTCCGGCCCCCCCGCCCGCAACTGACCACAGGCCGCATCCTTCTCCAGCCCACGGGAGTAGCGCACGCTCACGGCAATGTGGTGACGCTTGAGGGCCTCCACAAAGGCATCGATGCGCTGGCGATCGGGGCGCTGATAGTCGGCATCGCTGATGGGGTTGTAGGGAATCAGGTTCACATGGCTCTGGAAGCCGCGCAGGTGGCGGGCCAGCTCTGTAGCGTGAGAGGCGGTGTCGTTCAGCCCCGCCAGCAGGATGTACTCAAACGTTACCCGTCGCCCCGTCAGCTCCACATACTCGCGGCACTCCGTCAGCAAATCCTCCAGGGGATACTGCATCGAGCTGGGGATGAGTTGCTTGCGCAGGGGTTGGTTCGACGCATGGAGGCTCACCGCCAGGGTCACCTGAAGCTGCTGTTGAGCCAACCGGCGAATCCGTCCGGGAATGCCCACTGTGGAAATGGTCATAGCCCGCTGGCCAATACCTACGTCCTGATTGAGCGATCGCACCGCCCCCAGCACGTTGTCCAGGTTCAGCAGCGGCTCCCCCATGCCCATAAACACGATGTTGCTCACCCGGCGACCAAACTCCTCCTGCACCGTCAAGACCTGATCCACAATTTCGTGGCGCTCCAGGTTGCGGGTAAAACCGCCCTTGCCCGTGGCGCAAAAGTCGCAGGCCATGGGACAGCCCACCTGAGACGAAACGCAGACCGTGAGTCGCTTACCCAGGGGAATGCCCACGGTTTCAATGCGCTGGCCATCCGCCAGCTCTAGCAGATACTTCACCGTGCCGTCGGGCGCAACGGACTGATGGGCTAATTGGGAGCGACCGATGGGCACATCCGCCACCGCTGCCCGCCACTGCTTGGGGAAAACGGAGATATCAGCGAGCGATCGCGCCCCCTGCTGATAAATCCACTGGTAGAGCTGCTTACCCCGATATCTGGGCTGCTGCTGCTGCTCAACCCAGGCGGTGAGTTCTGCCTGGGAAGCCCCGAGCAGCGGCGGCACCGCTGGGGTAACAGGAACGGCAGCGGCAGGAGATGGATTGGAGACGGAGGACATAGGGCAAAGCGGCGGCTGAAAGTTGATCCATCCTCCATCATAGCGAGGCGGGCTGAATGGAGGGATGGGGCGATGTTTGTGGAACAGGAATTGGGTGAGATTTTTGAAGATGGCCTCACCGGTTGCGTATGAAATGATTGATTTAATTCAATGTATCTCAACACACCTGGGGCGGCGTCAGAAGTAAGAAAAAACCCTGAAGGTACCTTCAGGGTTTTGAATCAGGGTGCATCTACCATTCCATCCTACTGAGCTGGGATTGGCCGTCAGGAGACCAAGGACGAGTTTATTCAGTCTTTATAAACTTGTGTGGCTAATTTACGCGATCGCCCCCTGGCTTACGGAGAGGGTAAGTGAAGTGGGCGATCGCTCCATTCACACGAGCGATAGGGTACGCTACGAGAATCGACAAAGTTTTGGTGCGTCTCCCGTCGTCATGACGCACCCCAACCCAAAGTTAAAGCTAACTTTATGACCGTTTCCCCCCTCGATGCCAAGGTATATTTTGTCGGTGCTGGCCCCGGTGATCCCGATTTGCTCACCGTCAAAGCCCAGACCATCATTTCCCAGGCGGATGTGATTCTGTTTGCCGACTCCCTGGTGCCGCTGCCCGTGGTGCAGTTGGCCCGACCCGATGCCGAGCAGGTTCGCACCGCCAACAAAACCCTGGAAGAAATCATTCCCCTCATGGTGGAGCGGGTGCGATCGCACCAATCCGTCGTCCGCATCCAGTCTGGCGACCCCAGCCTCTACAGCGCCATCCACGAGCAGATTCAGGCCCTCACCGCCGCCCAGGTGCCCGTAGAGGTGATTCCCGGCATCAGTGCCTTCCAGGCCGCCGCCGCTCGGCTCCAGGCCGAACTCACCATTCCCGACCTGGTGCAGACCATCATTCTGACGCGGATCAGCGGTCGCACCCAGGTGCCAGAGGCAGAAGAACTAGCCTCCCTCGCCGCCCACCGCGCCAGCCTCTGCCTTTACCTCAGCGCCCGCCATGTAGAAGAATCCCAGGCCCGACTGCTGCAACATTACGATGCGGCAACGCCGGTGGCCGTCTGCTTCCGGGTGGGCTGGCCAGATGAGCAAATTTGGGTCGTGCCCCTGCGGGAGATGGCGGCAGTCACCCGGCGGGAGAAGCTGATTCGCACGACGCTGTACATCATCAGTCCTGCCCTAGCCTCGCCCCAACCCCCAGTAGAGACGGAGGCAGCCGTGGTGCGATCGCGCCTCTACAACCCCGACCATGACCACCTCTTCCGCCCCCAGCAGGCGACAAAATGAGTTGAGATGGACACGCGTTAGGGGCGAATTCCTCTACAATAGGACTAAAACAACACACATGTTGCGTTTCTGCATCAGCGGCTCCATCTCCAGTTGTGTATAGCCCTACGGGCTCAGGTTTGTGGGCGAATACCACGCGGCGCCCGGGATTCGCCCGGAACTAGCGTCCTAACGCCGAGGCCCAAGGCGATAATTGTTGTGTAAGCGAAGTTGAATTAAATAGGTGAACTATGCCTCAAACCATGGAACTGACCCCGGCCAACGTCGAAACCGTCCTGGACGAACTGCGCCCTTATCTGATGGCTGACGGCGGCAACGTTGAACTCGTCGAGCTAGATGGACCCATCGTTCGTCTACGGCTCCAGGGGGCCTGCGGCTCCTGCCCCAGCTCCACCATGACCCTGCGCATGGGCATCGAGCGGAAGCTGCGGGAATCCATTCCCGAAATCGCCGAAGTCGAGCAGGTGATGTAATCTCTTTTGGCAAAATAACCGCAGCTATGGTGGGGTGCTCCCCTGTCAGGGGAGCACCTCATTTGCTTTGCTTGTGGCCAGACACTTAAACCCAAAAAGGGAGAGGCGATCGCCCCTCCCTTTTTCAATTTCCGTAGGGTGGGCCTTGCCCACCTCAAACGCTTAGACTGCTATGACTGCACCTCAGCCTCAATTTGACGTGCCGATGCATCCCGCTGAGCCTGGAACATGCGCCCGATGGAATCCCGTTCCAGCAGCCCCACGACTACGCCGTTTTCATCAATAACGATGAGGGACTGCAGCCGCTCTTTCTCTAGATAAACCACTACGTCCATCAACGGCTCCTGAGCCGGGACGGTCTTCGTCTCACCTAGAGGCTGGATCAAACTGTCCACAGAGACATTCCACCAGTCAGTGGTCGAAACGGTTTTCAAATCGTTAACCTGAATTTTACCGATGAGGCGCTGCTCGTCGTCCACCACCAGGTAGGTCTGCCAGTTGTCTGGGTTACCGATGACATGCTGGTTGGCAAACTCCCGCAGAGACAGGGAGGCTCGCACCACCGGGCTATTGGGGTAGACTGCATCCGCTGCCGTGTAGCCGCTCAGCTTCTCCTGAATGGCCGCCGACTGGGCCGACCGCCCCGCGTTTTGCAGCAGGAATCCGCCGATGAGCAGCGTCCAAAAGCTGCCGAATAGATGGATACCAAACGCGTCCGTGATGCCGAAAATCGCGTTTACTCCCAAAGCGATGCCCAACCAGCCAAACACCTGACCAACGCGGCTGGCGAAGGCGATACCGCGATAGGGCTTACCCGTGATCTTCCAAACAATGGACTTGAGGATATTGCCACCGTCCAGCGGCAGTCCAGGAATCAGGTTGAAGATACCCAGCACCAGGTTGATGTAGGCCACCAGACTGACGATCGCCGCCAGCGGTGCGGGCAGGTCGGTGAAAATGCCGATGGCGGTGAAGACACCAAACAGGGTGAAGCTCACTAATGGGCCAGCGATCGCCACCCAGAAAGCATCGGCAGGGGTTTTCGATTCTTCACCTAGGCTGGCCAGTCCCCCAAAAATGAAGAGAGTGATAGACTTCACTTCAATGCCCTGGCTCATGGCAACAAAGCTGTGCCCCAACTCATGCACCAGCACGGAGGAGAACATCAGCAGGGCCGTTACCATGCCCAAGATCCACGGCAGCACGCCACCCAGTTGAAAAAGCTGGGACAGGCTACTGCCATAGAAGAACGTCACCAGCCCAAAAACAATGAACCAGGACGGATTGATAAAAAACGGAATCCCAAACAGATTCCCGACGCGAATACTGCCATTCATCTAGGCAACCTCTTTCAGCGCTTGCAACAGAGAGGGATGTGTCCCCGGCGAAGCGGGCAGACTGACCCATTCAGATCAAGTTCAGATCTGGGGCCTTAGTCTTTTAATTCTAAACCTCAGTCTGGGTCTGGAAGTGGAGTTTCCCAGAATGGCTTAGATAAAAATGAACCCAGAAACGATTGATGAAAGGAGTCTCAACATCTCTCCTTAATTTCACTGTAACGGTATGTAAATCTCACGCGCACCTGCGGCGGGCAGGGATTCCCGTCCTAAAACGTTCGGTTCTACTCGGCGGCGAGGATTTGGGTGGCGATCGCCTCCAAATCGGGAAAGATACCGGACTCTAAACGCATGTCTGCCTCAAAGACCGCAGCTTCGTACAGATCCTCCACCAGACTGAGGATCGTGATCCGATTCGCAATCGGGTCAACAATCCAGTATTCGGGAATGTTCAACACGTTGTACTCAACCCGCTTGGCGCGATAGTCAACGGTTTGGTTGACGCTCTCCCCCCAACCCTGTCGGGTATGGTCGGAGATTCCTGCTTCACTGGCTCACGCCTAGATAAACGAGCAAGCCCGAATACCCCCGGTCAGAACGCCTCCACAGGCTGTTTGCTTAATGTCCACGATGCGCCCC
>JBHJGR010000220.1:0-26033 GCA_050331615.1 Elainellaceae cyanobacterium | reverse complement strand
GTAAGGATTTTCAGTTCAAGCTGGCCCATCGCCTGTGCGACCAAGCCGGAATGATTTTCGCAGAAAACCTCAACCTCAAAGGGCTAGCTAGGGGGATGCTGGGTAAGCATTGCCTGGATGCTGCTTGGGGGGAGTTTCTGCGTATTCTGGAATGGGTGTGCTGGAAGCGGGGTGTCTATTTCGCCAAAGTGAATGCGGATAAGACTTCCCAGACCTGTCCCGCCTGTGGCGTCATCACGGGCAAAAAGGTACTCTCCGAGCGGGTTCACCATTGCCCGGAGTTTGGCTACCAGGCCAATCGGGATGTGGCGGCGGCTCAGGTGGTGATGATGCGTAGTTGTGTGGCGGTGGGGTACATCGTCCAAGCTCATGGAGGGTAAAAGCAATGGCTTCCCAAGGAAATGAGAATCCCCCTCCTTCAGGTGGGGAAGTAGTCAAAAATCTAAGACAGGGCATCAAGCGATCGCGTCAAACTTTGACTGGTGGGCACTGCCCACCCTACGTCATCCTGCCCATAATGCAGGCGGGATGCCTACGCGACACGCGCACTACCCAACCCACCCAAAATCCAAAATCCAAAATCCAAAATCCAAAATCCCCTAACTCCTCGTCCCCCCAATCACCTGAATCAGCCGCCCCACCAAGACGCCCAACAGAGCATAAACGACGATCGCCACCAGCAGATTCACATCAAAAATGTTGCGATCGCCCGCAAACGTAGGGCTAATGAACAGGGTCGAGAATGGTGCAGCAAACGGCTCCGACAGGCCATAGATGACTCTGGCAAAGGTGTTTTCCACGTTTGCCCCCGTTAATCGCAGGATAAAGCGCAGCAGCAGCAGCACCTCCAGAGCTCCCACCAGGTAGTAAACGCCGCTGGTTATCCGCTCGACAATCAGGTTACGCCGCTCAATATCCATACGCCGCTGTTCTTCCCGGAGGCGGCGCTCCTCGGCTTCGAGCTGCAGTGCCTGGCGGCGCTGGTGATAATCTTCCCCATACTCAGCAGGGTAGGCAGCCCCCGGAGCCGCTCCATGCGAATCTGGGTAAGACGACGGTTCACCATGACTGGGAGGGTAGGCTTCGGATGGCGGGGGATATTCGCCAGAGGACTGAGGGTCTGGGCGATCGCGGTTGGGGTATTCGGTCATCATTCCTCCCAAAAATCTACCGTATGCTTAGGCAACACCTCCCTATCATCTATCATCTGCAGGACGTTTCCCTCTAGCTGGTGAACGATTCCCAACAAAAAACCCCGACCGAGGCCGGGGCGTTAATCAGGGTGCATCTACCATTCCTTTCTTCTGGAGTAGCGAGGGCAATCAGGACAAATCTATTGTTTTGCAGGCTACCGATTTCCCAGTCCGTCATAGAACTCCTCGCGATATTCGCCCGAAAGCTGATTGCCCAGCCCCTGCTCAAACTCGTCGCGGTGACGGTCAGATAGATTTAGCACTGATGCCTCTTCGGGATTCTGGGCCGTGAGCCGAGTCCGGTCGGTTGCTGAAGCCGTGACTACCATGCCGGGCGCGATTAAGACTGCCAGTACACTAACCATTGCTAAGCGTTTCATCCTAGACCTCCTTACAGAGCATGTTGTGGGTGCGATCGCTTCATCTCATCGGGTCAACTTCAGTTACTAGAATGGACGCCAGGTCTGAACCTGCCCTGATGGCAGTCTGAAGCGGGACTGAAGAAATTGTTAGAGTTCTATGAGAATTTTTTGCCGCACCAGCTCTTTGAGCAATCCATGATGGGCGCTAAACAGATTTTGGGCCGATTTCGCTTAATAATAGAGAATCGTCGTATCAGAGATATGTGAACATGGGTCGTGCCGATAAAGTAGTGCTGGCATATTCGGGTGGAGTCGATACCTCGGTGTGTATCCCCTACCTCAAGCATGAGTGGGGCGTGAAGCAGGTGATCACCCTCGCCGCCGATCTGGGTCAGGGGGCAGAACTTGACCCGGTGCGGGAAAAGGCTCTGAAATCTGGGGCCGACGAGTCCCTAGTGGCCGATCTGCAGGAAGCGTTCGTCAAAGACTATGCGTTTCCAGCCATCCAGGCCAACGCCCTCTACGAGAATCAATATCCCCTCTCCACCGCCCTAGCCCGGCCACTGATTGCCAAACGGCTGGTGGAGGTGGCCGCCGAGTATGGAGCCGATGCAGTCGCCCACGGCTGCACGGGCAAGGGCAACGACCAGGTCCGATTTGACGTGTCTATCGCCGCCCTCAACCCCAACCTGAAGGTGTTGGCCCCCGCCCGGGAATGGGGCATGAGCCGAGAAGCGACGATCGCCTACGGTGAACGCTACGGCATCGAGGCTCCCGTGAAGAAATCCTCGCCCTACAGCATCGACCGCAACCTGCTGGGCCGCAGCATCGAGGCAGGTCCGCTAGAAGACCCCTGGAACGAACCCCTGGAAGAAATCTACGCCATGACCCGGGCGATCGCCGATACTCCCGACGAACCTGAATTTGTAGAAATCGGCTTCAGCCGGGGCATCCCGACTACCCTGAACGGCAAGGCCCTGTCCCCCATTGACCTAATCGCCCAGCTCAACGACATCGCCGGACGCCACGGCTACGGGCGCATCGACATGGTGGAAAATCGCCTGGTGGGCATCAAGTCCCGCGAAATCTACGAGGCCCCTGCCCTATTGGTGCTAATCAAAGCCCATCGGGACCTGGAAAGCCTGACTCTGACCGCCGATGTCACCCAGTACAAGCGGGGCATCGAGGAAACCTATGCCCGTTTGGTCTACAACGGCCTGTGGTACAGCCCCCTGAAGGGTGCCCTGGACGCCTTTGTGCAGCAGACCCAAGAGCGAGTGTCGGGCACGGTGCGGGTCAAGCTATTCAAGGGCAACGCGGCTGTCGTGGGCCGCCAGTCTGACCAGGCGCTATACACGCCCGATTTGGCTACCTACGGAGCCGATGACCAGTTCGACCATAAAGCCGCCGAAGGGTTCATCTACGTTTGGGGGCTACCGACTCGCGTTTGGGCAGAGCACAACCGCTGATGCCGCGCGCTGGGTGCGTCACTCCTTCGGCATGGCGCACCGACTCCCCAGAACTGGCGCTTGCTCAGGTTTTACGGAGTCTTGGCCACTGGGTCGACAACTAGTGCTACTCTCAGAGGGGCAAACCCCACTGAGACGCTGTTTCCCGGTAGCACTATGGCCGAACTCAACCCCAACCAACGGAACTACTACTACCACTTCGAAGCGGGGCGAGCGGGCATCCACAAATCCATCCTGGCGGCGCTATATACCGTCCACCGTGCCCCAGAGTTCTCCAATGGCGAGTTCGGCCTGGGGCTGGCAGCCAGCGATCGCATCCCCGCCAGTGAGCTAGACAGCTTTCCCAAGCAGGTGCAGATTGGGGCCAATGTCATCCGTAGCCTCACCCGCCGTCTACTGGCCCAGGGCTGGCAGCGGGCCGATCTGTGGGATGGGGAACAGCAGCGCTACAGCGATCGCTTCATTGGGGCGATCGCCGAGGGCTATACCCCCGCTGACGATGATCGAATTTCAGCAATTCTAGCCCCGACAGACACCCTGCCCCTGATCGACGCCTACGTCAACGACATCGCCGCCACCTATGATGGCACTCTGCTGCCCCAGAACCTAGTGCGCCTCGACAAGCCGCTGCTGCTGCTGCTAGAGCGCATTACCCGCTACTACGCCGGGCTCCCGACCCAGCGGGAGGCGCTGCTGGAGGGGGTCCGCATTTGGCGACAGCTTCCCACCCGGTCGGAGGCGGTCCAGTCCCTGGTGCGGTCAGACTCGGTAGCTCCCGACACGCTCGACCAGGCCCTGGTGGCCTTTGTCAGCAATGCCAACCGTTACTACAGCGGCTACCCCCACCAGCGGGAGGCCATGCTGCGCATCGCCCAGCTCTGGCGGGAATTGATGTCGCGGGAGGCCGCAATCATTTCCCTGGAGAAAGACACCCCCTCCGAGCTGGACATTCAGATTATAGACCCGGTGCTCAAAGCCTTTGCCGCCTCAGTATCCGAAATCTATGAGCGCACGGGGGAGCAGCGCCACGCCCTGATGGAGGGCTTCCGCCTCTGGCGACAGTTTGACTCGCGGGCGACAACGCTGGCAGCTCTGGGGATCGATACCGACCCCTTCGAGGGCGGTCTACAGCCGGAAACGGTAAGGGCGATCGCCCAACAGCTCGACGAAAAGCTGCTAGATTTTGCCACCAGTGCGCCCATGGCCTTCCAGAGCTATGAGAACCAGCGGGATGGCCTGCTGCGGCTGGTGCAGATTTGGCGAGGACTGGCCAGTCGAGAGGATACCCTCCAGTCGCTATTTGATGACCTGCGGGAAATGGAGCAGCAGCAGGCCGACCCGCTCCAGCAGAAACTTAGCCCCAACTTCCGGCTCTGGGAGCTGGTGCAGTCTTCTACCGCCGATCGCCTCAACATCGACAACACCCCCAGCGCCACCGAAATCGAGCGGCTGCGGCTGCTGGCCCAGCAAATTCTCCAGCCTGCTTACGATGCCCTCGGCCCGCTTAAGATCACCTCCGGCTTTCGCTCCGAAGCCCTCAATCGGGCGGTGGGGGGCGTACCCAACAGCGACCATCGCCTCGGCTACGCGGTGGATATCATCCCGCTGGCGGCGGGCACCCGCGCCCTGGCCCAGTGGATTCATGACAACCGCCGTTTTGATCAGCTCATTTTGGAGTTTGGCACCTTGGCCAATCCCAACTGGATCCACGTCAGCATTAACCCCCGCAATCGACAGCAGGTGCTGTGGGCCACGCGGGAGAATGGGCGGACGGTGTATCGACCGGTGAGACTTTAGGGATTTTGGATTTTGGATTTTGGATTTTGGATTTGATGTCTGAACGTCCCAACAGACGCCCTGTAGGGGCAAATGGCCATTTGCCTGATGGGCGACCTCATCCGTCGCGTTCACTGGCCTCTACCAGCACCTCTTCCAGCAGGGGGGAGAGGGAGTCTTTCAGGCGTCCGGAGCGGATGAATTCGGCGTAGGTGTCAGATTCGATCGCCAGCATTTCGTCTCGGAGCTGCTCGTCCAGCAGTTCCTGAAATTCGGGGTGCTGGCTCTGGAGCTTGCTGATTTCCTCCCGGACGCTGGCGAGCTGGCCGCCCACCAGGGCTTTCTGGTAGTTGCAGTACTCTTCCTCGATTTCACGGCGGTCAGCCAGCTTAGTGAGGTGATCGAGTACCCGGTCGAGGGCGACCCGGCGGGCGATCGCCTCCAGATATTTTTGCTTCATGGGCGCGTCTCCCAGCAGGTTCAGCCGTTCCAGCAATGGCTTAGTCGTCATGCCCTGAATCAGCAGGGTAAACAGCATAACGCCAAATACGGTGGCGATGATCAGCTCCCGTCCGGCGAAGTCTTCCGGCACGCTGAGGGCCAGGGCCACCGACACCGATCCCCGCAGGCCGCCCCACCAGAGGACGGTGCGCTCGTCCCAGCCCAGGTCAATTTTGGTGAACCAGTTACTGAGGCTGCCCAGGCCGTAGATGCCGATGGCGCGGGTGACAATGACGGCGGCGATCGCCACCGCAATTACCTCCACGTATTCCCCCAGGCTGGCGAAGCGCACCTGATCCCCAATCAGCAGGAACACCACGGAGTTCACCAGGAAGGCGACGAATTCCCAGAACTCTGAAACAATCAGGCGGGTGCGCGGACTCATGCCGATGCGGGAGCCGAAGTTGCCCAGCACCAGTCCCACGGTGACCACGGCGATTACCCCCGATCCCCCCAGCTCTTCCGAGACGACGTAGGTGCCATAGGCGGAAATCAGCGTCAGGGACTGCTCCACCGAGGGCAGGTCGAACCGCTGGGTCACGTAGGAGATGCCAAAGCCGATCAGGCTGCCGATCCCTACGCCAATGCCCACGAAGGTTAGAAAGCGGGCCAAAGCCACGGGGATCGACAGGTCTTCGGTGCCCATCGCCACCCCCATCAGCAGAATGAAGGCGACGACAGCGACCCCGTCGTTAAACAGGCTCTCGCCTTCCATCAGCACCGTGAGCCGCTTGTCAACGCCCAATTCCCGAAAGAGGGAGATTACCGAAACCGGGTCGGTAGCAGAGAGGCTGGCTCCGATGAGCAGGGCTGTTCCTAATGGAATACCGGCGATCGCCTCCAGCCCCAGCCCGATCCCCGCCACGGAGATCACCACCCCCACAATGGCATAGAGGCAGATGGGCACAAAGTTGCGCTTGAGATTATTCCACTCCAGATTCCAGCCCGCTTCGAACAATAACGGCGGCAGGAAAATCAGCAGGATCAGTTCAGGGGACAGGGTCACCAGGCGAATATTGAGAATCGCTAAGCCCAGCCCCGCAATCACCAGCAGCAGAGTGTAGGGAATCTGCCGAAACAGGGCAAACGTGCGGGACAGAGCGGCAACGCTCAGGGACACGCACAAGACGAGCAGGAACTGGGCCAGCCGGTCTTCGATGGCGGCTTCGTTAACGGCGGTGGCGGCCAAAAGGGCGATCGCATGCATAGTTAATTCAATAACAGAGAGATAAAGGAACAGATCTAGGTTGCCACACTCCCTTGTATCCTCAACGGGAAGCTCTGGAATTCTAGCACCGGGGAATTTTAGTACTCCCTAACACAGAATTTTCCTATGGACGACTCAATCGCTGATCCCTCCATTTATTGAATTTTCCTTAACGTCAAACCCTGGGCTGATTTATTCAACTAGACTTGGAGATGTAGAAAGAGATTAGGTGAAAACTATCCAAAGCTACGAAATAAAGCTACACAAAGTTATGTAGTTAGAATGTCACGTAGTTGAAACCTCACGCAGTTGCTCCAGTGATACTCTCACTGCCCTCTGTTCACCGCCTTACTAATCTGCTCCAAGAGCTAACTGTTCGCTGTTTCCCGGGCTTGGTTGAGCCACCGAGATGGGCTAGAGTTCCCATCATCGGCAGCTAAACTTAAATCTTCTCCAGTGCTTGCCATTAGCCTTCCGCTAACTAATGTCAGATTGGGCGATCGCACTCTCATTAACAAATATTTAGCTCTGTTTTGGTTGTCGTGCAAATCGCCGGGTCAGCTCTGTCCAGGGTTGAATCTTTGTTTAAACCGTAGTTCGTTTGACAGTAATTTTTCCAACAGTCGCCTAATAGTCATTCTGTTTGACAGCAATCCCGAAAACGTAAATTGACCACTATTAAGTAGCTAGCTCACACGGAGTCAATATTCATGACCGAGTATCCCAATGTCACTAGCGTTGCCGCATTAGAAGCCCTGGTTCAGCAAGTTAAGTCTGCCCAGGCCGAATACGCTACCTTCAGTCAAGAACAGGTCGATCGGATTTTTAAGCAGGCTGCCCTGGCCGCTAACTCGGCACGCATTCCCCTGGCGAAGCTAGCGGTTGAAGAAACCGGGATGGGAGTCGTTGAGGACAAGGTGATCAAGAATCACTTTGCTTCAGAATTTATCTACAACAAATACCGCAATGAGAAGACCTGTGGTGTTTTAGAAGAAGACCCCACCTTTGGTATCCAGAAAATTGCCGAACCCGTAGGCGTCCTTGCTGGGATCGTGCCCACCACCAACCCCACCTCGACGGCGGTGTTTAAGGCCCTCCTCGCCCTCAAGACCCGCAACGGCATTATCTTTTCGCCTCACCCCCGCGCCAAGCGCTGCACCATCGAGGCCGCCAGAATTGTGCTGGAAGCCGCTGTGGAAGCCGGTGCCCCCCGCCACCTCATTGGCTGGATTAGTGAGCCGTCAGTGCCCCTATCCCAGGCGCTGATGCAGCACGACAGCGTTGCTCTGATTCTAGCCACGGGCGGCCCCGGTATGGTAAAAGCTGCCTACTCGTCGGGTCGTCCCTCCCTGGGCGTCGGTGCGGGCAACACGCCAGCGGTAATCGACAGCACGGCCCACATCAAAATGGCGGTATCGTCCATTCTGCTGAGTAAAACCTTCGACAACGGCATGATCTGCGCCAGCGAGCAGTCGGTCACCGTGGTGGACGATGTCTATGACGAGGTCAAGGCCGAATTTGCAGCGCGGGGAGCCTACTTCCTCACTCCTGAGGAGCGAGTCAAGCTGGGGAGTCTGATTATTCAGGATGGTCGTTTGAACGCGGCGATCGTCGGGCAGCCCGTGGAGCGCCTGGCCGAGTTGGCTGAAATCACCGTCCCCGAAGGCGCACGGGTGCTGATGGCCGAGGTGGACGAAATCAGCCACGACGAACCCTTTGCCCATGAGAAGCTCTCTCCCATCCTGGCGATGTATCGGGCCACTGACTACGCTGATGCGGTAGACAAAGCCGAAGCGCTGGTGAACCTAGGGGGCCGGGGGCATACTGCCGTCCTCTATGTCGCTACGGCAGAGACAGAGCGCATTCAAGCCTTTAAGCAACGGGTGGAAACGGCGCGGGTGCTGATCAATACCCCTTCTTCCCAGGGGGCGATCGGCGACCTCTACAACTTCCGGTTGGATCCGTCCCTTACCCTGGGCTGCGGTTCCTGGGGCGGCAACTCCGTCAGCGAAAACGTGGGCGTTCAGCACCTGCTCAACGTGAAGACGGTGTCGGAGCGGCGGGAGAATATGCTCTGGTTCCGCATTCCCCCCAAGGTGTACTTTAAGTACGGCTGTCTGCCCATCGCCCTGCGGGAACTGGCGGGCAAGCAGCGGGCTTTCATCGTCACCGATAAGCCCCTCTATGACCTGGGCATGACTCAGTATGTGGAGACGGTGCTGGAGGAGATTGGCGTCAAGTTTGATGTCTTTTATGACGTCGAGCCGGATCCCTCCCTCAACACCGTACAGGCCGGACTGCGGCGCATGAACACCTTCCAGCCCGATGTAATCATTGCCCTGGGGGGCGGCTCACCGATGGATGCCGCCAAGGTGATGTGGCTGATGTATGAGCACCCGGAAACCGAGTTTGAAGGGCTGGCGATGCGGTTTATGGACATCCGCAAGCGGGTATATGACCTGCCGCCCCTGGGCAGCAAGGCTACTATGGTCGCCATCCCCACCACGTCTGGTACCGGCTCAGAGGTGACCCCCTTTGCTGTAGTTACGGACCAGCGCACTGGCATCAAGTATCCTCTGGCGGACTATGCCCTGACGCCCAATATGGCGATCGTGGACCCGGCGCTGGTGCTCAATATGCCCAGGCGGCTGACGGCTTACGGCGGCATTGATGCCCTCACCCACGCCCTGGAAGCCTATGTCTCCGTCTATGCTACCGAGTTCACCAATGGTCTGGCCCTGGAGTCCATCCGGCTGCTGCTGAAGTATCTGCCCAGCGCTTACCAAAACGGGGCCAAAGATCCCAAGGCCCGTGAAAAGGTCCACTACGCAGCTACGATGGCGGGTATGGCCTTTGCGAACGCCTTCCTGGGGGTCTGCCACTCCCTGGCCCACAAACTGGGGTCCACCTTCCACGTGCCCCACGGGTTGGCCAATGCGCTGATGATTACCCACGTCATCCGCTACAACGCCACGGATATGCCGTTTAAGCAGGCCATCTTCCCGCAGTACAAGTATCCCAACGCCAAGTGGCGCTACGCCCAGATTGCCGACCACCTACGGCTGGGAGGTAACTCAGACGATGAAAAATTGGAGCGCTTGATTGATGCCATTGAAAACCTCAAGCGCCAGATAGACATCCCTCTGACGATCAAAGACGCCCTGCCCACGGAGGAGCGATCCTTCTACACGCAGGTCGAGGAAATGGCAGAAAATGCCTTTGATGACCAGTGTACGGGGAGCAACCCCCGCTATCCGCTGATCCGCGATTTGAAAGAGCTGTATACTCTGGCCTATTGCGGCTGTCGGATTGACGCTAAGCTCTACCACCAGCCGGATACCATCGCCAACGAGCCTGATCCGGCGGGTATGCAGCCTACCAATCCCTTCGGTACGGAGGATGAGTCCGAGACCGAGGGAACGGTGGAGCCAACCCTGAGCGCAGGCGAGCCGGTGCAAGTTAGCTAGTTCTGTGAGTTATGGCGTTACGCTTTCGCGCTAGGACGCTCAGAGGTGTGGAACCCCCGCACTGCGGGCGTTCCACACCCAAGCCTTAGCCCGTAGGGCTATATTTCATTCACGATGGTCGGTGGGATAACCGTGTGTGAGGGGTGAGGCAATCATTCGGCCTTGCCCAGGAGGAAGCCATGTTTCCTTTCGTCTCCGCCTCGATCAAGGGGTCTATCCCACTACCGATGCTGTATTTGCCTCTGTCTCCAGGCCGTTGGTCTGGGGCAGAGGTTTTTTGTGTGACGGCACCCCGTTTTGATGCGGTGATACCCCCCGTAGGGGCAAATGGCCATTTGCCCCTACCCGTTTCGCCACAAATCCAGCAGCGTCGAATTTCGGGATAGGCAGAGGGGCGATCGCCCCCCATCCACCCCCCCCTTGATCCGTCAAATCCCTTTTACTACCTCATTTTTTACTACTTCGTTTAACAAAAGGAGAAACCTATGATTCTCGCCCATCAACCCACCCAAATTACGAAGACCAGCGATCGCGACCATGCTTTTATTCTGTGGTTTGAAGAGGTCGGCATTGCCGATATCTCTATGGTCGGCGGCAAAAACGCTTCTTTAGGGGAGATGATTCAGCAGCTCACTCCCAAAGGCATCAATGTGCCCACGGGCTTTGCCACCACCGCCTTTGCCTATCGCTACTTTTTAGAAGCAGCCGGACTGGAGGAGAAACTGCGCCGCCTCTTTGCTGACTTAGATTTAGATGATGTTGCAAACCTGCGGGAGCGGGGTAGACAGGCGCGATCGCTCGTGCTCAACACCCCCTTTCCTGCGGATCTGGAGGCCGCCATCAGTACCGCCTATCTGCGCCTGTGTGAAAGATATGGGGAGCCGTCGGAATTGTGCGATCGCTTCCACTTGGCCAACCAGGAAGAGTGCCGCAAATACGCCAGCGACCTGGATGAGGCCGTCCGCTCCTCCGCCACCGCTGAAGACTTGCCCGACGCCAGCTTTGCCGGACAGCAGGAAACCTACCTGAACGTCCACGGGGTGCGCAACGTGGTGGAAGCCTGCCACAAGTGCTTTGCCTCCCTGTTCACCGATCGCGCCATCTCCTACCGCCACCAGTACGCCGAGCGGGTGGAAGGCTTTGACGAGTTCAGCGTCGCCCTCTCCGTGGGGGTGCAAAAGATGGTGCGCTCTGACCTGGCCACCTCCGGTGTCATGTTCTCCATCGATACAGAAACTGGCTTCCGCAACGCTGCCCTGATCACCGCCGCCTATGGCCTGGGAGAAAACGTGGTGCAGGGTGCCGTCAACCCCGATGAGTACTTTGTCTTCAAACCCACTTTGAAAGACGGCAAACGTCCCATTCTAGAAAGACGGCTGGGCAGCAAAGAAATCAAAATGGTCTACGACGTAGGCGGCTCCAAGCAAACCAAGAACGTGCCCGTGCCCGTCCCCGACCGGGGCAAGTTCTGTTTGTCGGACGACGAAATCCTCACCCTGGCCCGCTGGGCCTGCCTGATTGAAGACCACTACTCCACCGTGCGGGGCCAAGACACGCCCATGGACATCGAGTGGGCCAAGGACGGCATTACGGGCGACCTGTTCATCGTCCAGGCCCGACCGGAAACCGTCCAGTCCCAAAAGGCCAGCAACGTCCTGAAAGCCTACCGCCTGCGGGGCACGGGCACTCTCCTCGCCACCGGACGGGCGGTGGGCGAAATGATTGGCCAGGGGCAGGCCCGCGTCATCCTGGATGTTCACCGCATTGCCGACTTCCAGGAGGGGGAAGTGCTGGTCACCAACAAGACCGACCCCGACTGGGAACCCATCATGAAGAAAGCCAGCGCCATCATCACCAACCAGGGCGGACGCACCTGCCATGCGGCCATCATTGCCCGTGAGATGGGCATTCCGGCGATCGTGGGCTGCGGCGACGCTACGGACGTGCTTCACACAGGCCAGGAGGTCACCGTTTGCTGCGCTGAAGGGGAAGCCGGACGGGTCTATGCCGGACTCGTCCCCTTTGAAGTGGAGGAAACACCCCTGGATCACCTGCCCCACACCCGCACCCAGGTGCTGATGAATGTGGGCAACCCCGAGGAAGCCTTTGGCCTTGCGTCGATGCCCTGCGATGGCGTCGGTCTGGCGCGGCTGGAGTTCATCATCGCCAACCACATCAAGGCCCATCCTTTGGCCTTGCTCCACTTTGATACCCTGGAGGACAAAGCCGCCAAGTGGGAGATCTCCCAGCTCACGACCCAGTACGAGGACAAGGCCGAGTTCTTTGTGGATCGGCTGGCCCACGGCGTTGGCATGATTGCGGCGGCTTTCTACCCCAACCCGGTGGTGGTGCGCATGTCGGACTTTAAGAGCAACGAGTACGCCAACCTCCTGGGCGGACGGGAGTTTGAGCCGCAGGAAGAGAACCCCATGATCGGCTGGCGCGGCGCATCCCGCTACTATGATCCCAAGTACGCCGCCGCCTTTGCCCTGGAGTGTCAGGCTTTGAAGCGCGTCCGCGACGACATGGGTTTGACCAACCTGATTCCTATGATTCCCTTCTGCCGCACCCCCGATGAAGGGCGCAAGGTGTTGGCGGAGATGGCGAAACACGGCCTCAACCGGGGTGAGAATGGCCTCCAGGTATATGTCATGTGCGAAATCCCCAGCAATGTCATCCTGGCCGACCAGTTCAGCGAGGTGTTTGACGGTTTCTCCATCGGCTCCAATGACCTCACCCAGCTCACTCTGGGCCTCGATCGGGATTCTGCCCTGGTGGCCCACATCTTTGATGAGCGCAATGAAGGGGTGAAACAAATGGTACGCATGGTGATCGAGAAAGCCAGGGCTAAGGTCCGCAAAATCGGCATCTGCGGTCAGGCCCCCAGCGACTATCCCGAATTCGCCGAATTCCTGGTGGAGCTGGGCATTGACTCGATTAGCCTAAATCCCGATTCGGTGCTGAAGACGCTCCTGAAGATCGCAGAAACGGAGGCGCGGTTAGGCTAATTTTGCTTGGTTCGAGTCGGTAACATCAGGGGGAGCGTGAGTTGGTCATGCTCCCCTTTGACGTATTAGTAAAAGGAAATGAGAGGGCGATCGCCCTTCCCTTTGGGCAGAAACCAGAACTTCGGTAATTTTGAGGTAGGCGAGGTGAAGGTTGTCCATCCTACAATAGTCTCGCTTTATTAGCTAAAGCTCATGGAGCGATCGCAACAAACTAGCTTACACAATAGGGGCGGTAATGATTGAGAATGATTTCGAAGCTCTAACTTTTGAGTTGAAGGACAAAGATATTTTTCGCATCCCTGATATTCAAACAAGGCTGAACACGCTGCAAAATTACTTCTTTCCAAGGCTGGAAATTCTTTTAAAGCAATCCCTGGAGGAAGTTCAAAAAATTTATGATATTAATCCTTATGAGAAGATGATACCGGTTTATCGGCCAAGTCACCGAAAAAACGCAAAAGTAAATTCTGATTACGGAAATGTTTACATTGGTATTTCTGGCAAACGAAATCAACAAGAACTGATATATAAAAAGAAAAGTGGGAAATATGCAAAGATTCATATTAGCTATTTAACATATAGTATTTATCCTGATGGCTCTTTCCTAGTTGCCTTTTCGCCATTTGAGGGATGTGTGCGCGAGGGCGATGATTACATAGAAAATATTTCTTTAAGCTTAGAAGCTTGTAGAGGCAAGATAGAAAAAATATTTATCGAGAATGGCATATCTTATACATTATCTCATAACCTTTGTTATGAAAACTTTATAGATGCGATTTCCAGGAGTCCAGAGGAAGATGAATATTGCTCTAGACATTTGCTTTGCTTCTTCTCACCAACTTATTACTTTCCTGTTTCAAGAAACACGGGATTATGGGAGCTGAAAAGAGCTTTTGTCGCATTGTATCCCATCTTAGATAACTTTATAACAATTGCCAAAGGCGAACAGTATCCGCTTGAAACGATGCTAGACAAGCTAATAAACCACTATCTAGATCAGGGTTGGTACTGGAGCCGAAGAAAAGAGTTCGTTAATGATAGTCAAATCTCTACAAAAATTCAAGAAGACTTTGAATTGCCTGAATTAGACAGTTACCGTTTCATTCGAACTGGCCTTTGGTGGGAGATTTTAGCTAGGGATCAGTGGACGTGTTGCAGTTGTGGACGTTCCTCTAAAGAGCATGGCACTACCTTACACGTTGATCACATCATACCCCGTTCTATGGGTGGAACTGATAATAAAGAGAATCTACAAACGTTGTGCTGGAAGTGCAATATCGGAAAGTCCAATCGTGATACGACTGATTTACGAGTTGGGGGCGATCGCTTTTGAAGTGAAGTGCAAGGGGCGATCGCCCTACTCACCTTTGGTAAAATTGGAGTCAAAACATAGGCGACAGTCATCACGTATCGGGGAACGAAAACTCGGATTATCTCGGTGAGGCGAGCACGTCAACGGGAGGTGAATCTCTATGAGGGCAGAGGAGTTTGACCAAAAATTTGATAACGGAGAAGAAGACATCATTGATGATCTTGACCTGACGCAGATGAGGCGACCGGGCTATGAACAGCAACAAATCAACGTTGAATTTCCGACCTGGATGATTGAAGCCCTCGATAGAGAAGCGGTCTGCCTGGGAGTTAGTCGTCAATCAATCATCAAATTTTGGATTGCGGAGCGCTTGAAGTAGGCTCCACATAATTGATTTTCCCAGATAATCGTTCTCCTACCACCCCTACTAAGTACACATAAGTCCTGAACCCCTTGCTGTTCGGGCTTTTCCCTCATCCCCCAACCCCTTCTCCCAGAGCGGGAGAAGGGGAGCCGGAAAGCCTTGTCTTACCTCCCCCTCGCCCATTTTTGGGAGAGGGGGATTGAGGGGGTGAGGGCCAAGATGTGTGTATGTAGTAGCCTACCACCCATAGCGATCGCCCCTCCCTTTTCGAGATATGCGATCGCGCTTATCGATGATGGGAGGATACCGCGATCGCGCTTCCTGGGTTTAATCCCGATCGCGGCGATGCACATCCATTTCGACCAGCCCGTGCCATAGTCAAACGACCTCACAGCCTCAAGTCCGGCGGCTTGCAAGCTGGCATCCAACTGGTGGGCAGCGTAACCTCGATTGTGCCAACGCAAAGATAGGAGGACTTGCCCCAGTCCTTTGCGCGTCACGGAACCAATCAGTGGGGCACCCGGCTTGAGGACACGCACCATTTCCCGTAAGGATGCGATGGGGTCAGGCAGGTGCTCCAACACATGGGCAAAAACAACCGCGTCGAACGATGCATCGGCAAAGGGCAAGTGTCGGATATCGCCCCGTTGCAAATCGAGCGTGGCACAGCGAGGGGCCAAATTTGCTTGAGCGTGGGCCAACATGGGGGCGGAAATATCCATGCCGGAGACATGGGCGGGCTGACCAACACTGTCTAACAGCGCCAGGCTAAAGGCCCCGGTGCCTACCCCGCAGTCGAGAATATGGGATGTCTGATCGAGATGATGCAAGCAGGTGCGAACTGCCTGACGGTTGAACAGCAGTTGATAGTCCTGGTGCTGCCCTAAACGGGCCAAATAGTCGTCCCAGTGATCGGCAGAGGCATCGTAGAGCGATCGCAAGGTGTCGATGCTGGGCGCAGTTCTCCAGCGCTCTAACGGTGAAATAGTTGTTTTTAGCATGGTTAAATCAACCCTCTGGTTCCAGAGGGCTATGTACTTTGTGGATTTGAGAAAGCTATGGTCTGCTGTGAGCAGGCGATGGAATCCTTAAGCAGGGTAGGCAGATGATCGCCATGGAACCTAAAACAACCCTATTGCTACCTTTTAGGCAGGTGGCCCCGCTTCAAATGTTGTGATTCCATCTGGCAGCACTTCCCATGCGGCTTTGGAGCCGACAAAAATGTGCATGCCAATTTCAACCTCGGGGTCACCATTCACGCAGCCGAGCGTGACCCCATGAACTTTGCCTTGGTAGTTGCCACAAAGCGTCGACCCACAAACGCTGCAAAATGACAGGCCAAATCCATGTATCCCCACATAGTTGTTCAGTTTGTCTTGACCTGATATCCATTCGAATTCGTCAGGCTCAACCAGCGCATACGCAGAGGCCTGTCCACTAAAGGCTTTACGACACCTGGAGCAATGACAAGATCGAGCCTCTCTCAGCCTGCCGTCGATCCGATAGCGAATCGCGCCACAAAAACACTCTCCAGTAATCATTGGAGTTCTCCCACACGTGACTGTCTACATCATCTGAAACATTTTGACCACTACCAAACTGCGTCCCTTAGCTCAGAAGCGGAACCATAACGCCGGTCGCATTCTGATCTACCAGCGCAGAATGAGCGGTAGGGCAGGGCGATAATCTTCCGTACGTCCGGCGTCGTGATTATCCAAAGTGATTTCTATGAGATGTTCTGGGCCGGAGCGTATCGAGAGGCGATCGCACTTTGAGACCAAAGCCAATACCCCCTCGGTATCGGTTGCAGGCGTCGAAATCACAATGTCACTGATCGTCCGAGAATTCCGCAGGGGCTGGGGTTTGGGCACCCCCGGATCGTGAAACGGGAAGTAGAAGCAGAGCGGTTCGGCCAGATTGTGGGAGTTGGCCCCCACATGGAAGCCTCGGGGCGGCGGGAAGTATGCCGGTTGGTAATGCCAGCCGGGAAAGGGGAGATCGGCACTGGCTGCGTCTTCGCAGGGCACAAAGATGATGCCAAAGGGTGAGGCGGCAGGGTCGACCGCTCGTTCAGGGAACCGTAAATCTCGACCGGGGCCAGTTTTGGCCTCACGAGCCTCGCTCACCCAGAGGAACTCCAGCATGCCGTTGTCAAAGTAAAACCGACGGTTGGCAGTGCCTTGACCAGGGTGGGTGTTGCTCGGCCCTTCTCGAAAGCCGTCTTCCAATAGCCGATCCGCGACCTCAGCTTCCGGTTCCACCAGAATAAAAACGTGATCCAGTTGCAGATTCATGCCGATTCACTCCGATTTTTGGGCCAAGATTGCCTCACAGGGCTTCAACAACAGGGCGGCAACGCCCACCTCTGAGCGCCGCGCCCCTGAAATGATTGGGTTAGGTAGCCAGCATGGTTTGAAACCCAGCGTGCCAGTTTGCGTAACGAGGCTGCCAGCCTAAAATTTGTCGCGCTTTTTGATTGACGGCTCCCTGTTGTTGCATGGCAAAGTAAAGCGAAACGGGATCGAGCTGAGTGCGGGCCATTTCCGCTGAAATCACAGGCGGGTCAGGGGCTTGGAGTAAGCGACCATAGGCCGAGAGCCATTGCCGTAGCTGCACCGGCTGATCATCAACGATGGTATAAATGCCCGATGTACCTTGGGTAATCGCCTGTACCGTTGCCGTGGCGGCGTCTTCTAGATGAACAAAGGAGCACGTTCCGGTCCCCTGGTCAACGATGGGATATTGCCCTTGGCGAACCGCGATCGCGATCGCACCATCGTTGGCGTAGTAGGTGCCCGGTCCGTAAAAGTGACCGTACCGCAACACCACCCCCGTCATTCCGGTTAATGACAACACTTGCTGTTCTAAATTCGCAACGGCCTCGACTACAGACGTTAAAGGAGGTGGGGCATCCCGATAGAGGGGCGTCGCTTCGTGGGCCAATTCCCCCTCGGGCGAATGACTCAGAAACGCCACGCTTTGGGCAATAAACCGCTGAACTTGGGCACGCTGGGCGGCATCAATCAGATTCGCGGTGCCCTCGGTGCGGAGGCGATTGGTTTCAGTGAAAGGATCTTGGGCCTGAGGCCCAAGACTGGTGAGCTGATGAATCACCACGTTCGGTGCCGCGTCCGCGATCAGCTGGTTGAGATGAGGACGGTCAAACACATCGCCTAAGACTGGCGTTGCTCCCATTTGTTGCAGGGCTTGGAGCTTTTGCGGTGTGCGAGATAACGCCGTAACCCCATAGCCCGCCTTGACTAATTGAGGAATCAACGCGTGACCGATGGTGCCTGAAGCACCGGCAATAAAGATCTTCATGGCTCGTTTCCAAAAATGATGGTTGAACGGGGCTGCGATATTCCTTAGCGACGGCCCTAGAACTTATGGCTGGAATGTGGCTGCTACCGTTTGCAAGAACTGTTCGATATCTGAGCGCGATCGCAAGTGATAGACCTGCTTTGTGGCTTTAGCCGTTGCCACATAGTCTCGATATCTGGGGGTCAGTTTGGTGTGGCACAGCCGGACGGTGGGGTAAGACTTGAGCGTCCCTTTCAGCAATGAACTCCCCTCCGGCCAACCCGCAGGCCAGATCCAAGCCCCTTGCAGAAATCGCTTGGTCACCCACCAGTAATGCCGCCATACGGGCATATCGAGATACACCAGGGTATCGGCCACTTTCAGCCGTTCCCACACAGTATCCATTGACCCAAAGCCATCCACGATCCACTGGTCTTGCTGCAACAGCGCCTCATGGGCGGCCTTAAACTCGGCATGGGGCACTTCGTCGCCACCGGGCCGATATTGGATGGAATCGAGGGGTACCCAGGGAAGCCCGGTGATGTCCCCTAGACGTCGGCTGAGGGTGGATTTTCCGGCCCCCGCATTGCCAAATACCGCAACTTTTTTCATCGGAATTCCTCCCTCAACGCTGCTCAGGTTTCTTGGCTACGATGAACACGATCTTGGCGTGACCGATAGGCGATTGATAATCCCCTGGTTGCCATTGGTAGTCGATCGCAAACCCCGCATCGATCAAACTGGTTTCTAAGTCTTTTACAGAGAAGACCTTGACGAGCGGAAACAGTCCCAAGGCTTTACCGATGGGGGCAATCAGCTTGAACCAGGCCATCGTATCCCCCATGCAGATGGTGCTGGTGATGAAAGCTCCGCCTGGTTGGAGCATTTTATAGACCTTGCCGATCGCCGCTTCCTTCTTGGCGAGCAGGTGCAGCACATTCAGGCCCAATACGGCATCGTAAGTGCCGTCAGGAACGCTCAATTCGTCGATGCTGGCTTGCTCAAAGGTGACGTTTTGGATGTTCTGTTCGGCGGCTTTCGCTTGAGCGATCGCAATCATGTTGGCGGAAACATCGATGGCGCGAATATGGTGCACGTAGGGGGCATGGAGCAGGGCGGTTGAGCCCGTACCGCAGCCAAATTCCAGCACGTTCATACTGGGCTGCAAATGGTCTCGTGTGATCTGCAATTTCTTTTGGTAGGCGGCTTCATCGGCGATCGGTTGTTTGGCGTAACCGTCGGCAACTTTGTTCCAAAATTTAGCTGAAGCGTTCATGACTTATGCCTCCTGAGTCGTGGAGTAGGGATTAGGGAAGGGATTTCGCCACCGCCAAGCTGACCAAATGATAAAGGATAAAGCGGCGATTTCGATGACCATGTGAAACGTATCGTCCATATCGCTAGTGCCATTGTTGATTTCAAACCCGAGGGTAATCAAGGCGGCGATGATGTTGGCCCAGCGGTTGGGGCCGTAGGGTAAGAGTCGGGAAAACAGAACCATGGCGATAGGTACTTCGGCCACAAAACCGCCAAACAGCAGCAGTGGTTCGGTAATTTGAAAGCCATCAATGGTACCGGTCATCACCTGTTCAATGAAGCCTGGTTCAATAAATTCGTGGATATCTCGAAAGATGACGTTGAAGAGATAAAACATCCACAGGGTCGAAAACTTGGCTTTCGTTTCTAGGGTGAGGATGTGCTTCTGCAAATTCATGGGTGTTCTCCTGTTTGTCGGTCTGAGAGTTCTGTTTGTTTAGCCTGAGTCGAATTGACCGAGACCAGCGGCAACCCCAAATCACGCACCTTGATCAGCAGACCATAGAGCGCCGCTTGATCCACCACTGGGCCAGACAACTGCGTCTCACCGTTGTATGTTAGGGCGATACTCCTATCGGAGTGGCGTTACGCCATCGCGAATCCCTCAAACCAATCGTTCCACCGCTGATCAAGATGTCCTTTAACGTAGATTTCATACTGCTCAAAGGGATGATTGTCGGTGGAGTCGTGTGGTTGATTCATGGGAGTTGTGAACTGATATGTCAGCGCTTCGCGATCGCCAGCGCTAATCACGACTGCCGTTTACAACTCAAAAATACGAACGGATGTGGGGAGCCGGTGTCCCCACATGTGGGGGTCGAATGTGGGGATTTATGGACGGGGCTGATGGGGACAAACGCTAAAATTAGTGACAGTAGGGGGGGCAGTGGGCCTCTAGCGGACTTGCATCTGGCCCCACTCTTTGTAGGGCTCCTACGTCCCATCGGCTCTTCTTAAAGAGAGCACTCAAGAGATCGCTCACCTCTGGGAAAACACCATGACATAAGTAGGTGAGCCTAATTAAACTGCATACGCGTCATGTCGAGTGGAGCGAAGCGAAATCGAGACATCTCCATCCACAGCTAGTTTTGTAGCCCATCCTGACGGCGGTGAAGAAGGTTGTGTATTAGAAGTCTTCAATGCCATTGGCGAATCGGTGGCCATTGTTGCTGTACCGCTATCAGCCGTTGAAAGTTTACGCTCGGATGAGATTTTGACGGTCAGAGCCTTCCCCCAGGCCAGCTAACTAAAGAAGTCGGGGTAGATCCGTTGTTGCCGAGCAGCCACCGGCTGTAGATGCCCTTCCGTTTAGGGAAGAAGCTTTCGCGGGTTTTGCAGCTGATGATGGAGCTGCTAAATCAACCCCAACTCGACCGCTCGTTTCACCGCCGCCCGACGATTGGTGACATTGAGTTTGCTGTAGATCCGTTTGGTGTGGGTGCGCACGGTACTCAACGCCACGACCAGCTCACGGGCAATTTCGGGGCCAGTTAGTTCGGTGGTGAGCAGTCGAAGGACTTCGAGTTCGCGCTGGCTGAGGGGTTCGATGAGGAGTGGATGGGTGGATGGGTAGATGGGTGGATGGGGTGACGCTTTGGACGGTTGGCCCCAGGCTTCGGATGCGGTCAAGAGTCGCTGGGTGTAGGTGGGGGTGATGCCACGCGTCAGAGCCTGTTGCAGCAGTCGCGCCATTGGGGTTCCGTGTTCGGCAAAGATTCGCACATAACCTTCCGGTTCGGCCAGGTTCAAGGCTCGCTCTAGGGACGAAATTGCTGCCACCACGTCACCCTCAGCCTCTCTTGCCAGGGCCAGAATTACCAGAATTTTGATCACGCTGCCAGTGCGATTCTGGGCTTCGGCGGCGGTCAGCAAGCGAGTCAGGAGTTGGATTACCGGATGAATCACCTCGTCTGTGCCGTCGCGTCTTTGCTGGGCGCTACTCCTTTCGGAGTAGCGTTGCGCCATCGCCACTCTGGCCAGGGTCAGGTGTTCATATTCCCGCAGATAGCTCGGTTCATCATCCACTGACAAACCGCTTTCCTTGACCCAGTCCAGCGCTTCCGTCAGCTGATTTTGGCTTAGCCATAGCCGTACCCGCATTGCAGCGATCGGTCGCACATTGGGCACGGGCATCGGCGCTTTGTAGTAAAGCTGTTCCGCCTGATGCAGCTGGTCAAGGGCAGTTTTCAGATCGCCCTCGGCGGCGGTTAAGCGGGCCTGTACCACAGACCAAAGAAACTTCGCCCCCGATAGCGCCGCCTGCTGACTTAGGGTTTCACCGCTCAGCCATAGCTGTTTGGCAGCAGCCAGGTCGCCCTGTTCGTAATGCGCCTCGCTCAAGGCCAAATACAGTTCTGGAGTGCCTGGTAACACTGGGTGTCCCTGCTCTTTTGCCAACTGCAGGGATTGCTCACAAATCTGAATTGTCCGGTGGAGACGTCCCTGGGCCATGCTCATTTGCGCCAGGATCAAGGTGCCACCAATTGCTATCTGAGGGAGACCCATCTGTTTGAAAATTGCGAGCCCCTCAGCAAAGGAACAATAGCCCGCTTCGGACTTGCCGCCGGTCCAATAGGCCAGTCCTAGCAGGGCAGCGGTTGTGCCGCGTTCGTACTCCTCATCTTCTGGCAACAGTTCAAGAGCCTGCTGAGCATAAGTCACCGTGCTGGACACATCCCTCAGCGCTGCTGCCCGATAGGCGCGGGCATTAGCGATAGAGGCCGGTAAAGACCGCAGCTGGGCGTCATCCGTCACAATGACCGCCAACGTCTCCTGTGAATCTGCGGTCAGGCATCGTTCTGCATCTTGCAGGCGAGCTTCAACCGCGTCTAACTGGCCATCGTTTAGCAGCACCAGAGCATAGGCCACGCTGAGGACAGGCCGGTGGCGAATCAAGGCGTCAGGCAGTGATGTGATCCAACTGAATACAGTGGTTTCTCGCTGACGCCGACGCATCGTCGGCCACACCTGTTCGATGAGACCGGCCGCCCGTTCAAAATCTGGGGCAGCTAACGCATGATGAATCGCCTCAGAATATAAATTGTGTTGCTCATACCAGGCACTGGCCCGTTCGTGTAGGCTGGATACGCACGCTGGCGACTCTATCTGGGCGTGGGCCAGCAGCACATCAGCAAACAGGTGATGGTAGCGATACCACTGGCGCTTGTTATCCAGCGGAATGATGAACAGGTTGCCCCGCTCAAGCGTCTCCAGCATGGCCTGGCCATCGGTTTGCTCGGTGACAGTATCGCAAAGGGAACCGCTCAAGCGCTTCAAAATTGCGGTTTGCAGCAAAAAGCGACGGACGAGATCGGATTGCTGCTGCAAAACTTCTTCCAGCAGATAGTCCACGATGTAGCGGTCGTCCCCGGAGAAGGCGGCGATAAAGCCCGGTAAGTCGTGCCGTCCTTTCATAGAGAGCGCCGCCAGCTGCAGCCCGGCGATCCAGCCTTCAGTTCGCTTCTCTAAAGCGCCCACATCCGCCGCTGAGATCTCCAACCCCATCACCTGGTTGAGAAATGCAGCCGCTTCCTCCGGCGTAAACCGCAAATCGCTTGCTCTGAGTTCGATTAATTCTCGGTGAGACCTTAACCGCGCCAGGGATAAGGGTGGGTCGGCCCGGCTGGCGATGATCAGATGCATCTGGGGCGGCAAATGGCCGAGTAAAAAAGCGATGCCGTCATGAATGGCCTGAGTTGAGATCGCATGGTAGTCATCCAGAATCAGCACAACCTCTTCTTCAACAGCAATCACTTCATTGAGCAACGTCATCAAGACCGACTCAATGGGGGGGGGCTGCGGTGATTGCAGTAACGCAAGCGATTGCTCACCCATGCCAGAATGAATATTCTGCAGAGCGGTGATCAGATAGGTCCAGAAAACTGTGGGATCATTGTCATTCGGATCTAAAGAAACCCACGCGATTCGTCGCCTAGGTACAGATGCCACCCATTCTGCAAGCAGTGTAGTTTTGCCAAAACCGGCTGGGGCGGAGACCAGGATTAATTTGCGCTGTGGGTTAATGCGATTGATCAGTCTGGGTCGTGAGACCCGGTCAGCAGACCATTGGGGGCGATAGAGCTTGGTCTCCAGTAGGGGAAAGTCTGAAGTGGTCGGTCTCACCGAGGCAGTCATGTCTCTATTATCACGCTTCTAAAGACCGCTTGCAAATCCCGGAATCACTGGGTGGCCATTTCAAGCAGTTTAATTCTCCCTGTAGGTTTACCCTAGTCCTACGTGAATACTAATCCTAAATTTTCAACCTTGACACTGCACTAGGACATAACGTGAGCGTTAGAGATCACCTTTAAGACAATCCCCCCGATCGCATACAGAATACAGTTCCGCTCAAATTTCACCCGTGACTGCACCCGACCAACACCCCGACGAGCTTGGATGGACTCGTACAGATAGGCCAGGGGCAGGGGGAGTACATCATCCGTTAGCCAGAGAAAAATATCCTAGATAGTGTCGCTTCACAAAGGCCGTAGATGATGACACCAGAGAACCGTCAGCAACTCGATGCCTATGTTCAAGCCATCGCTCAGCTTCTGTACAGTGATGCTCTATGCGGGCTTTTTCGCCACAATGAACACGGCTTTGTCTGGACTGGGTTGCCACTGGTAGTCCAACTCAAATCCGGTATAGGTCAGGCTAGTTTCCAGGTCTTGGGTGGTAAAGACGGCGACGTAGGGGAAAAATCCGAGAAATCGGCCAAGGGGTGCGATCAGCTTAAACCAACTCATGGTATCTCCCAAACAGGCGGTACTGGTCACAAAGATGCCCCCCGGTTTGAGCATTTGGTAGACCCGAGAGATCGCCGCCTCTTTATCTTTCAATAAGTGCAAAATGCTGAGGCCCAGCACCGCATCCAGGCTCTGATCCGGAATATGGAGGTCTTCGATGGTGGCTGGCTCAAAGGTCACGTTATCGATGTGCTCTGCCTCGGCTTTGCCCTGGGCGATCGCAATCATATTCGCTGAGAAATCAATGGCGCGAATTTGCTTTACATAGGGCGCATGGAGGATGGCCGTTGCCCCCGTACCGCAGCCGATTTCCAACACGTCCATATCGGGGCGCAAGTAGTCGCGGGTGACGGCGAGTTTCTTCTGGTAAGCGGCTTCATCGGCAATGGGCTGCTGGGAGTATTTCTCAGCAATTTTGTCCCAAAATTGGGTTGATGTCGTCATGGGGTTCACCTCCTGAGTTTCGTAATTTTAGGTCTGGGCGGCGATGGTTTGGTAAAATTGGGAGATGTCTTTAAGCGATCGCAAATGATAGACCTGCTTGGTCGCCTTTGCTTGCTCCACATACTCCCGATATCTGGGCGTCAGTTTGGTATGGCACAGCCAGATAGTGGTGTAAGACTTCCGCGTGCCCTGCCATAGCGAACTGCCCGCCGGCCAACCCGCCGGTGGCACCCAAGCCCCTTGCAAAAATCGTTTCGTGGCCCACCAGTAGTGCCGCCACACGGGCATATCGAGATACACCAGGGTGTCGGCGGTATCCAGGCGCTTCCACAGCGTATCCATAGAGCCGAAGCCATCGATAACCCACTGGTTTTGCTTCATCAGCGCATCATGGGCCGCTTTGAACTCGGCATGGGGCACTTTGACGCCACCGGACTGATACTGGAGGGAATCGAGCGGCACCCAGCGCAGCCCCGTCATAGCGGCCAGGCGTTGGCTGAGGGTGGACTTGCCCCCGCCTGCATTGCCAAAAACAGCAACTTTTTTCATCGTGATGTGGTAGATATTCAGGTTTGGGGGTTGACAGCCCAGCGTTAGGCGTGCTGAAGCGGAATCAGAGAGACCTCCAACTCGCAGGCACCGGTCGTCTTCTTCAGTGCCTGCTGCATGAAGACCAGCGCAGAACGCCCCTGCGCTCGGCACGATTGAATCACTGAGAGTAACCGTGCGGTATCTTGAAAGCCTGCCATCGAGCGCGACCCCCCTGACACCTTGCGCTTGGTCACCCCCAAGCGTAACGAACGCTCCGCCAGGTTGTTATCCGGCGGCACCTCCGGATGCTCCAGGAAGTACCACCAATGGAACAGGCTAAATCCTTCGCCACTAATTGTCCAGAGCCATTCTTTGACCCCGTCTACCAACCAGGGCGTTTCATCCACCTGCACCTGAGGCTGTACTTTGACCCACTGCTGCAACCCGTCGACTGCAGGGGCGACCGCCTCAGCAACCCGCTTTGTGGTGGCCTGCAACGTGCCTACCCCCACGTCAATCCCACCGATTTCGCGCAACCATTCCTGCTGCTTGCCATAGGAGAGATGACCGTAGTGTCCCAGCCACACTAGCATCGCTTGCAGACTCACCCCCAAATCCTGTCCAGCTACCACATCGGCGGGTAACGGGGCCTCCACCGGCTCTCCACACCTCCCACAGTGCCCTCGCCACTGCTGATACTCCACCACTTCAATCGGGTGCTCCACCAGTTGGGCTACCTGATAGAGGCGATAGCTGCGTCCGGCTGTTTCAATGTGGCTACCCCCACAGTGGGGACACACCTGCGGTTCCACCACTTCGTAGCGGTCCACTCGAGCAAATCCTTTGCGGGTCTTACCCACATGTCCAGGTTGTCCACCCCGCTTGCGCTTCGCAGTTGGACTGACATCCCCCTGAGACTCGCCCTCTGCCGCCGTTTCCTCCTTTTTGGGCTGCTCAGAGCGCCGCAGCAGGTCACTGGAGGGGGGCTTCGATGATGTGCGGCTATCGCGCTCGACGATGGCCTTCAGCCGCTCAAC
>JBHJGR010000219.1:0-2307 GCA_050331615.1 Elainellaceae cyanobacterium | reverse complement strand
AACGCCTGCGCTCGCGACAAGCCCTGCGCCGGGGCCAATCCCTGCGCGGGCGCGAAACCCTGTGCTGGGGCCAATCCCTGTGCTGGCGCGAACCCCTGTGCTGGGGCGAACCCCTGTGCTGGGGCCGATGCCAGCACGACGGAAGCCGCTCCTGTTGTCTACACTGCACCCAACGGTTACGCCATTCGCGGAGCAGACCCGGTGGCTTACTTCGCCCAGGCAGAAGCCATCATCGGCAGCAGCGACTACGAGTATGAGTGGCAGGGAGCAACTTGGCGCTTTGCTAGTGCGGAAAATCGCGATCGCTTCGCCAGCAGC
This sequence comes from Elainellaceae cyanobacterium, assembly GCA_050331615.1. Classification (GTDB taxonomy): domain Bacteria; phylum Cyanobacteriota; class Cyanobacteriia; order CAKZMO01; family CAKZMO01; genus JAYKGU01. Next base: position 1,989 of record JBHJGR010000219.1, on the reverse strand, counting down.
CCCGAAGCCTTTGCCCCCCAATACGGCGGCTACTGCGCTAAGGCCCTGAGCGAGGGCAATCTGGCCTCCGTTGACCCAGAAGCCTGGAAAATTGTTGACGGTAAGCTATATCTCAACTACAGCGCTGAAGTCCAGCAGCAGTGGCTGCAGGACGTTCCCGGCAATATTGCCAAAGCCAATGCCAACTGGCCCACCGTCCTGAGCAACGGTATCGTCTACGAATAAAAAAATAGCTGTTTAAAAATAGCTTTTTGCCAGCGACCTCAGTCGATCAGTAGGTGGTCATAAGTAAATGTAGCTGGGGTGGGGTGCGCCCCGCCGGGGGGCGCACCCCATTGGCTTATATTTATGGCCACGTACTCATTTGCTCCTGGAGCTAAGCTCCTTCAGTTTTCAGGCCAGCTTTGGTCGATATTCGCCAGGACGCTTTCCAAATCGGTCCCTCCCACATAGTCCACGACTCCCGTCCAGAACGAACCGGTGCCCACTGCTCCCGGCATCATGTCAGAGGCATCAAAGCGCACCACCTCGGCATTGGCAAGGATTTCTGCCTGCTGTCGCGTGATTTCGTCGGGGTACACCTCCGGCCCCACCTGCTGGTGCGGCGAAATATATCCCCCCAGTCCCGCCCAAATTTCGTGAGGTTGGGCAGTGGCCAGATACTCCATCAATGCCTGGGCTGCCGGCGTGTCATTGAAAACAGCAAACACGTCCCCAGCGACCAGTACAGGGGTGCCAAACTCCTCACTAATGCCCGGTAGGGGGAAAATGCTCACGTCTTCTCCTAGGGCGACATCCTCCGGGAAGAAAGAAGCAATGAAGTTGGCCTGGCGGTGCATGTAGCATCCCGGTGGGTCTTCAAACAGGGCGTTGGGTGAGTCACCGAAGGGAGTACTGATGGCTCCCACGGTGCCGCCCCGCACATAGTCGGGGTTTAGCACAATGCTGCCGAAGGTTTCAAACGATTGCTTGACGGGTTCGCTGCTAAAAGTGATCTCGCGGGTAATCCACTTGTCGTAGGTTTCAGGGCCAGCGGTGCGCAGCATGATGTCTTCCACCCAGTCGGTGCCCACCCAGCCGGTGGCATCGCCGCTCTCCATGCCCAGACACCAGGGCACACCACCATCGGCCACGATCTGGTCGGTGAGAGCCACCATTTCATCCCAAGTGGCGGGAACCTCATATCCTGCGGCGTCAAAGGCGGCGGGACTATACCAGACCAGGCTTTTCACCGAGGCGCGATACCAGATGCCATAGATATCATTCTCAACGGTGCTTAAGTCCAGCCAGTCTTCGCTATATGCCTGGCGTAGAGCCGCCTCGTCCATAAAGGTGGTGAGGGGCACCAAAGATCCTTCACGGGCAAAGTCGGCCATCAGGCCGGGTTGAGGAAACATGGCGATGTCGGGGGCGTTGCCAGAATCCACCCGCACCGGCAGCAGGGTAGCGAAGGCATCGGTGCCTTCATACACCACGTCAATGCCGGTTTCTTCCTCAAAGGGGGCGAGGGCCTGCTCCAGCTTCTCTTGCTGCTCGCCAATGATGACCCCCAGAATCGTCACGGTGTTGCTGGTCTCATTGGCCTCTTCGCTCCCTGAGCCGCATCCGGCAAGTCCAAGGGATAGGACCATTACCATCAGAGCAGCGCCAGTTGGACCGACTCTCTGACACCAGGCCCGCTGTCCCGCCGTTTTCTGCCGTTTTGGCTGCAAAAATTGCTGCAAATGTGAGTTCCATAAGTGCATCTTTCAGATCCTCTTTGATGCGTGGTTAAAAATCTATGAGCGACGCTGCAGTAATTCTTTATTCCAATCACCCTATTGGCAATTCAAATCAAAGGTAGGTTTTTTCGTAAGTGCTTGGACATAAATAAACGCAAGTGGGGTGTGGGCCCCCCCCCCCGGGGGGGCCCCCCCCCACCAACCGGGGAAAATAATCTGACAGATAATATAACAACATGCTTTGTTGAAAAATATTAAATAAAAATAT
>JBHJGR010000218.1:0-4212 GCA_050331615.1 Elainellaceae cyanobacterium | reverse complement strand
GCCCTGAATCACGTTCAGCCCAATGCCCCCCAGACCAAACACCACCACGTTGGCTCCGGCTTCCACCTTGGCCGTGAAGAGAACGGCTCCCACCCCCGTGGTGACGCCACAGCCGATGTAGCAGACTTTTTCAAAGGGGGCATCTTCACGAATCTTAGCCAGGGCAATTTCCGGCAGGACGGTATAGTTGGCAAAGGTGGAGGTGCCCATATAGTGGTAGAGAGGCTTGCCATCAAAGGAAAAGCGGCTAGTACCGTCGGGCATTAATCCCTTCCCCTGGGTGGCGCGAATCGCCTGACAGAGATTGGTCTTCTGACTCAGGCAGAACTTGCACTGGCGGCACTCAGGCGTATAGAGAGGAATCACGTGATCGCCCGGCTTGAGGCTGGTGACGCCATCTCCCACTTCGACCACCACCCCGGCTCCTTCATGGCCCAGGATGGCCGGGAAGAGCCCCTCTGGATCGCGCCCTGATAACGTGTAGGCATCGGTGTGACATAGCCCCGTTGCCTTGACCTCCACCAAGACTTCCCCCGCCTTTGGTCCCTCAAGCTGTACGGTTTCAATGCTGAGGGGTTGTCCAGCCTCAAACGCCACTGCCGCCTTTACGTCCATCGCTGCTGTCCTCCAGATGCCGAGTCATCTGTCACCGTACCACAGGCGATCGCCCCTTGCTCTGATTGTCATCATTTAATAATATGGCCGCGTTTCTGCCTGCCTCGCTGACCCAAAATATCTTTGGCCTGAGCTACATCGGCTTCTGAACCTGTCAGCAGAACAAAGTAGTCACCCGGCGCTGTCGTCTTTATTTCTTCAAAAAGATGGCCAGAACGGCTAGGGCCACCCCAGTTCACCAGTGCGCCCAAGACGCCGCCTCCGACCGTGCCAATGGCAACGCCGACCAGGGTAGCCGCCGCGATAGTGCCCACAATTTGAACAGGTAAGGCGATCGCCTCTGTCCCTGACACCACCCCAGCGGACAGATTAATTCCCTCCGTTAGTCCCAGTAAACCGCTGCCAATGCCGCCGGTAAACGCTCCAGATTTAGCACTTTCCCAAAAGTTATCCTGTTGGGGCTGCGCCTTAACCTGAATGCCCCCAATACAGCTATCGGAAAGGGGATCGCTTGTACAAATTTTAATTCTTTCCGGCGAAATGTCACCATTCTGGAGGGCCAAAATGGCCTGATGTACGCTGTGCCGGTTGCGAAAAATCCCAACGAGATGGGTGTGTCGGTGTTGAGTCATGGTCGCCTGCCTCGTCATACCTCTCTGTATCGACGCATGGAGCCAGCACTAAATTCATCCGTTATTAGGAAGATGTCTTCAGCATATCTGCAGTGAGTGAGGCATGAAAAAGCGATCGCCCATTAGGAGCGATCGCCATACTTAAGGGGATTCAGCCTAACTTAGACTGCCACTAAGTAGGTCGGCACAATTAAATTCATGCTAGAAAGCCGGGGGAGCGCCCCGGCGCTGGGGCGCTCCCCCGGCTTTCTAAGCTTCGTTTTTCAACGCAGTTCTACTTATTACAGCAATTGACCTCAGAGGGTGTTTGAGAAGTCTTGCCCTGAGTAGCAAAACCATTCAATCCCCCTAAATCCCCCTTAAAAAGGGGACTTTTGCTCCGGTCCCCCCCTTGAAAAAGGGAGGGCTGGGGGGGATCGCTAGGTGCTTAAAACTACAGTTGGCCACTCTTTAAACATGCTCTCAGGGAGCTAAAGTAGCAGGTTATTAGCCGTTTCATCTTTGACGCCCACGACCCACAGCTCTTCACCAGGACCAATCTGCTTAGTCCTCCCTGGGTTATCGGGGTCAGGACCTTCGAAGGATACATCTGCACTGAAGAACAGCCGCTCCCCGATATTAACGAGGTTGCTGGGCGCTGAGCCGTTGTTGATTTCTGTGCCGGTATCGTTGCCCTGTGAATCGTAGACCGGTTTCGAAGGCAATAAGTCGTTCACTATCCTAGTACCATCGGTGGTTCCGTCGCTTCTCCAGAGTTCGATGCCTTGTTCATTACCTTCATCATTGGTTCCGTTAGCTGTGAAGTACAGTACGCCGCCGACTGTAGTCAAATTGCTGATTGCAGAAGAGTTGGTGCTGGAGCCAGCATAAATGTCCTTCAAGAGATAAGTGCCACTCTGATCGGCGTAGTCAGAATCTAGTTCGCCATCGCTAATCCAGAGTTCGATATCTTCGTTTTCATCAGTGCCCTTAAAGAAGAGGCGATCGCCTACAACTGTTAGCTCCGCTGGACCTCGGGGTGCTCCGCTGACGGTTGGATCGATAATCTGCTCGACACTGCTCGCACCAACTCGCCATAGCCCGTTATTTTGGGTGAAGTAAAATGTGTCTCTGAAGCTAACTACTTCGGTATCTCTACCAAAATTTACGGCTCCAGAGATTGCCTCAATCGTTCCCACAGCAGCGTTTTCGGGATTCGCAATTCTCCAAAGAGAGTCGTCTGCCTCAAAATAAAGGTCGGAACCCGCAGAGTCTTTTTCGACCACGAACAGGTCACCTGGATTATCAAAGCGGGAATCGCTAATCACCGTATATCTACTATCAGGGTCGGCATTAAGGGCAGTAGACGGATCGGTACGATAGAGTTCCCGCTTACCGGCTGCATCTTCTGCTGTGAAGTACAAGTAGTTTCCTGCTTTCGCAAAGTCAGACGGGTCGGAAGCCCGGACGCCAGCATCATCCTTAGCGATGTTAATTAGAACCGCATCCTCGCCTAAGGAATTACTGGTCATCCAAAGCTCCTCATCGTTGACGCCATTATTTGCGGTGAAGAAGAGGGAATCACCAATGACGGTAAAATCAGGGTCTTCATTCAGCGCAGACTCACCGCCTGGATTGATGTCTTTCACGAGCTTAAACTCAATGCCATCGTATTTCCAGAGCTCTCTACCGACGTTGCCAACATTGGCAACAAAGTAGAGAACCCCTTCCACGTTAACCATTTTGCCGAAGCTTCTCACGTTGATGTCGATTAATTCGCCACCGATGTCCATCATTCCAGACGGTTTGCCGACTTTCTCGGTAGTTTCAAAGGTACCGTTTGACCTCCAGATAGCTGGACCATCTCCATCATTTGCTACAAAATACAGGGTACCGTTGAGGTCAGTGAGAGAAGTCGCGTTAGATGACTGATCTTCTAGCCGAATATCTCGGGTCAGGATAGGTCTCTCAAGGGTGGAGAATGCAGCGACGTTCAGATTGTAAAACGCACCTTCGTCTGATGTAGCAGCATTCACCCGAAAGACGTAAGTGCCCGGATCGAAGGCTCCGGCGATCGCCTCACCCGCTTTGTCACCAGGTCGAGCTGACCTAACGATTTTATTTGTAATCGGGTTACCCGCTCCATCTAGCGGAATCAACTCTAGGTCAAGGTTAGTCGTAGCATTGCCGTCGATGTCCCTACCGTCGCTTTCATCTCTGGCAATATCAACGCTGATATAGCCGCCCCCTTCTGGAATGACAATCTTAAAGAAGTCACCGGAGTCGGCTCCCCCTACAAAGTCTGTATAGTTCTCCTTGTCAAGATAGTTCGTTTTAGACAGTTCAGCCAGTGTTATCTCGCGGGCATTCTCCAGTTCATTATCTGGGCCGTAAGGATCGGCAGTCGCGGGTAGGGCCGATGCAGTCAGCGTGTAGGTAGTTGTACCGCTCCCCTGCCGAACAATTTCAATGACATAATCACCACTAGATAGGTCAGAGATATTAATGGATTCTGGATTATTACCCGCTTGCCTAGAGGACCCAACCAATCCAACGATTTGATCTAGGCTATCATTCCACTCATACACCGCTAAATCAACGTTAGCGCCAAGGTCAGCTAAACTGAGCTCGAAGGCCCAATCTACATCCTCACCTCCCGAGTCAATCGTCTGTAGATTGAATTTGAAGTAATCTTTCGGGTCATTGTCACCGACTGCAAATGTTTTTGGTGGAAATGCGTTGTTGGGTGGGTCGAGCTGGAGCTGGGCGTTGCTTCGCGCTCTGAAGTCAACCCTGATATCTTTCGCAGTGGCAAAAGTGTCATTGCTATCGGCAGGATCGAGAATTGGAGGAGGTGTGGGGGTGGGCTCTGGTGTGGGTGTTGTGGGGGGAGGCGTCGGCGTGGGGGTGGGCGGGGGTGGTGGGGTGGGTTGAGGGGTGGGGTGGGGCACGGGTTGGGGCGTTGGTTCCGGGTGCGGGTCGGGGG
>JBHJGR010000217.1:0-5410 GCA_050331615.1 Elainellaceae cyanobacterium | reverse complement strand
CTCTGGGTCGCTGCTGGCCCCCCACCCGGTCCTGAAAACCCCGTTTTTTTGTTATCCCAGGAGGAGTTTCTGAACTTCCCCGATGCAACCCCCTGTCCATCCCCGCAAATCGACTAAGAACCGGGTATCAAATAACCTGTGAATCCTCACCACGTAAGGGCATGGCATGCCATGCCCCTATCCCAAAAACCTCATTAAATTTGCATCCTCAATTCCATCCTTGCGTGGGCCGAGAAATGCCCAAACATCCAGAAACCACCCCCACCAAAGCTGCTCCATGAATACGAGACACTTTCGCCACCACCTCAAAAACTTCCTGCTCAAGGGATTGGGGTTCAGCCTTGGCTTCCTGCCCCTTGCCCTCTGGTCTCCAGCCGCTCAGGGTGCAGAACGCGTCACCACCTACGTTGGGCCTGTTCAAGTCTCCATTACGGTAGATCAACTGGAGGAATTTGCCGCAACCGGCGAGGCATCGGGCAATTTGAATCTGCTCCTGTCGGTGCTGGATGAGGAGACCGAAGCCCAGTTTCGAGGGGTGTTGAATCTCCCGGTGCAGATGGGGCCAGAAGCGATCGCCCGGCTCACCTACATCCCGATGGTGGAGCAAATTCTCCAGAGCGTTGGCAATGCGGTGCAGACGAATTCGGGTTTGAATGGGTTCAAAGCCCTGCGAGCGTCGCTCATCCTGACTTCAGCTAATCATCCCGACGGCTGGACCATCCTGGATTTGATGCGTCAGTACCCTACGAGCGACATTCGATTGAATGTGGGAGCTTTGATCGCAGCTATTCAAGAGCTGGAAACGGTTCTGCTCTATCAACAGAATGCCGCTGAGACAGTGATTCAGCTTGCTAACCAGGAGGAGCAGACGAATCCTGCCTTTGACTATGCCCAGCTCCCAGATTTGAGCCAGGCTGGGCCTTACTCGTTTAGCAAGGAAACGTTAAGTATCCCCGTTCAGGCGGCTCGTCCCACCCTGGAAGGCTATTCGGGCAACTATACACTCCAGGTGGATTTATACGTACCTCAGGGGATCTCAGCCCCTGCCCCCTTGGTGATCTACTCCCACGGCTGGGGCGGTCGCATTGGGGATGGCCAGTACATTGCCGAGCATCTGGCTTCCCACGGCTTTGCGGTGGCTGTCCCTGAACACATCGGCACCACAGACACCTACCGCAGCCTGTTCCTGACGGGGCAGCTGGGGGACATCACCAGCCCATTGAGTACGTCAGCCGGCAGCTCGACATTATCTACTTGCTGGATGAGCTGGAGCAGCGGGTTGAAACCGACCCGGCCTGGGCCAGTCGGCTGGATGTTCAGTCGGTGGGGGTGATGGGGCAATCTTTGGGGGGAACCACGGCTCTGGCGAGTGCGGGGGCGACGTTTAATCCGGCCCGCTATCGAGAGGCGTGTGCCAGGGGCATGACCCAGTTCAACCCTTCGTTTGTGCTCCAGTGTCAGTCCCGCTTTCTGCCCCCCACGGACTTCAACTTTGCCGATCCACGCATCCAGGCGGCGATCGCCCAATTCCCAATGGGTGCTACCATGTTTGGCCCTGAAGGCATGGCAGACATCGACATTCCCCTGCTGATGCTGGCGGGGAGTGAGGACATTCTGGCCCCTTCGGTGTATGAGCAAATCCCCATGTTTTCCTGGCTCAATGCCCCCAACAAGTACCTGGCGTTGTTGGCTCCGGGCAACCACTTTTCCACCAGCCCAGCCGCCAATGTGCCCACCATTCCCCCTGCCCTCCGGGGACCGGATGCTGCCATTGGGCGTGGCTACATTCAGGGGCTAAGCGTGGCTTTCTTCAAGACCTATTTGAGCAATTCCCAGGATTCCGCCTATGCCCCCTATTTGACCGCATCCTACGCCGCCGCCATTCGCCAGGAGGCGATGCAGCTTTACCTACTTCAATCCCTGGCACCGGAGCAGTTGGCCCCAGCCTATGGAGGAACGATTCCGGGGAGCGAACGGCTCAATGCTGCCCTTGAAAGCGTCCCTGAAATCGGGTCGGATACCGTTCTTGAGGAGATCCAAACCTCTGGGCTGCTGCGGGTGGGGATTCGCTCCGATGCACCGCCCTTCGGCTATATTGACGCCTCTGGAGAGTGGACGGGCTATTGCTTTGACCTGGCGGATGGGTTGGCCCAATCCCTTGCCGAGGAGATGGATCGTCCGGTTGGGGTAGAGGCGATTCCCTTTCCGTCAAACCTGCGCGATCGCTTTGATCTGGTTCGCAATGGCACGGTTCATTTGGAATGTGGCCCCAACACGATTCGCACCGATGTTTCAGGCATTACCTTCTCCACCCCTTTCTTTGCCACGGGAACCCAGTTGTTGACCCGTGCCAGCAATGCCGAGGCGATCGCCCCCAACGGTAGTTTATCTGGCATTAAAACCGGGGTTTTGCAAGGAACTACCACTGAGCAGTTTGTGCAAAGCCGCTATCCAGACGCCGATATTGTTTATTTTGAAGGGATTTTGGGAACGGCTAGCGGTGTCAGCGCCGTCGGCAGCGGCACGATTGATGCGTTTGCCGATGACGGCGTGTTGCTATTGGGAGAACTGACTCAGCAAAATCTGGATGCCAGCCAGTTTGCGCTGATCCCCGAACTTCCCCTAACCTGCGATTTTTACGGTCTGCTGCTGCCAGCAGGCGACCCGGCCTGGCGGCGCACCGTCAACACCTTTAACCGCAGTGCGGCATCCCGGCAGGTTCGGGATGAGTGGTTTAACAACTTTTCTACCAGTGCTGTGACCTCTTTGACCCAGTGCGAATTGTGATCTGCTGGAGGGTGTTCATCAATGTCCCAAAGTAATCAACCCCGCATGCAAAGTATCTTTCTGCCAACGACGAATCGCTGCTACCAGAGGGCGCATGATCTGGTGTTAGATTATGCCTTGGGAGCGGCAATTTTAGGGCTAAATCCCTTCCCTAATTTATTTTTGGTGACCTTGCTGCTGGTCGGAATTCTATTGTTCAAAATGCGGCATGACATTGCAAAACTATGGGATTCCCGGAGACGGCGGGGGTTTTGGGCGATCGCCGATGGTCTTTTAGGTCTGGTGGGGGCGCTGTCAATGGCGTTCATGGCCTGGTTAACCGTCATCGTTGCCAGTGCGTTTATACCTGTGGTGCATCGGTTTGCCATCCCTGCCGCCCTCTTTACGCTGGTGTGGATGAGCGGGTTTGCCGTCAACCACAGCTATCTGGTGTCCCTCCCAACTACACCGAGATCGGAGGAAACGCTTCATGGGTAAGTTAAGTCGACGGCAATTTCTGCTGGGCGGATTGGTGGCCGGAATGACGGCAACAGCGCTCCACGAAATCGCCCACATACGCGAGATCCGACGACAGCAGGCGATCGCCACCGACCTTTTCCTCCAATCCCCTGAATACCTGGAGCAGTCTCTCCAGACGGCTCTGACCGGGGATAGCCTGATGGTCGAGGAAGCCGAAGCGATTCAAGCCTCGGTACAGCTCACACCACCGCGATCGCCCTATGAGCGGGAGATATCCAAACTACTGATTCAATGTTGTCGGTTGGGCACGGAACAGTATCTCTACGGCAAATTCCAGCCGGATTATGATGGCGCGATCGCAAGCTTGCCCGGCTACATCAACTCCCTCAGTTCCTATCAACAACTGGCGTCGATTCAAGGCCCTGACCATGCAGAAGTGAGACAAAGAGTTGAGATTCCATCTACAACAACCCTCTTCTTAAACGAAGAGCTTCAAGAGAACGTTGATTTTGTCACAGAAGAGATTCGGGCGATCGCCGGACAGGTCATCACGGTTGAGTGGCAAATCCCCGTATTTTGGGGGTTTGTGTTGTCGTCTCCCACTGCCAACATCATTGCCTTTCGGGGAACCCAGCAGCAGATTGAATGGCTGCAAAACTTTCAGGCCAAACAAATTCCCCATGATGACTCAATGCCCTTTGACTTTTCGGGCAACCTGCACGCAGGCTTTGCGGCGATCTACAAAAATCTCTCGGCAGCTACCATCGCCGCTGCCCAACAGCTTGACCCATCCGTCCCCTGCTACATTACGGGCCACAGCTTGGGAGCCTCCGTCGCCGCCCTTGCCGCCCTCGACATCGCCCAAAAACTCCCTCAACTCAAAGAGCAAGTCCGGCTTTACACCTACGGTGCTCCGCGCATGGGCGATCGCGCCTTTGCCACCGCCCACAGCCAGCTCGTCCCCAACAGCTACCGCATTGCCAATCTGTCAGATGCGTTTACCCTACTGCCCCCAACCAGCCTGAATCAGACGGTCTACGTTCACATGGGGCAGCCCTGGGTTTTCTCAAGCCAGCAGGGGGATATTGGGACGAATCATTTTGTCAGCACCTACCGACGGGCGATCGAGCAGAGCGAGGAGAGGCAAGGTTAAGTCTCTGCCCAGTATTGCCTTGTAAGAACAATGCCGCAAGTTGATGAGGAATTCACGGAGCGTTGCTAATCTCTACAATCATTGTTCCTTGCCGCAATTGTTCTAACGCATCAGGTAAAGTGGCGGTTAGTCGTCGTCGTAGGTTGCGGTTGGTCACATTACCGCAGGTTAACCACAAAATCTGAGGCGGCGTCCCCAAACGACAGACCAAATCAATGAAGTCACTATCCTTGGTCATAAGCACAGCACCCTCAACTCGTGCCGCTTCAAAAATCTCAATGTCTTGAGCATCTCGAAGTGATAAGTCTCGCAAAGCAGATGCTTCTAAAGCAAACGTTGACGATAGCCAATTTGCTAACGTTGGGGGAGTTGAGCGTCAACCCAAACCTTCATGCCGTCAGTCTGGGAAAATCAGTACGGCGTGCTGCAAAGAGCAAACAGGCTTGAATATCCTCTAGTTCCAGGTCAGGAAAGTCTTCTAAAATTTCGGTGACACTGACATTCTCAGCGAGCATTTCTAAAATATCGGTCACTCGAATTCGCATACCTCGAATACAGGGACGACCACCACACTGACCTGGAGTTTGGGTGATACGAGTCAATAAAGTCAATGTTGAGTTCATGATACAGCGTTAAGACACGTCATCTAGCTCTATTTTACTGAGTGCCGTTCTCCAATTACGCAGTCTTTATTCAGGACGCAGCATAGCTTTCATCACGACTGCGTTAACAAACCAGGCAGCCATGCCCTAACAGACACAGGACTCTGAGAAGCACTATGGAATGGGAATGCTGAGCGATCGCCATCATCCCGATTCTGGTTGCTGTTCTGGTGGGATGATTGGGGTTCCCGCTTAAAACGGGACAAGATTAGCGGGAAAGTGGGGCGCGGCGCGCCCCACTTTCCTGCCGTAAGTTTAGACCCGGATGATTGAACAAGGTGGTGGGGGGCGATCGCAACTCTTGCGGTAAGTGGCCGCGATAGCCAATAACCCGAAAGAACGGAACACC
>JBHJGR010000216.1:0-2686 GCA_050331615.1 Elainellaceae cyanobacterium | reverse complement strand
GCCACCGAGGATTAATACGGCTCGGCCATCATCCTTCATCACTGTCAAGGCTTTGAGGGCAATCACCTGGTCAATCTGGGTGGTCCAGGTATCCTCCATGCGAAAGCGTTGCGGACGCTGGTCGGCTCCTCGGATGGAGCCAAAGGGCGGGTTACAGATGACCCGGTCTACTTGGTTTTCTGGACGGTAGTCGATGGCATCCCGCTGCGTCACCTGGGTGTAACCTTGGCGAATAAGCTCCTGGAGGCGATCGCCATTAATCTCGTTAGCCACCACCAACTCAGGATTCGCACTAATGAGCAACGCTCCGTTCCCCGCTGTCGGCTCATAGACTGTGGTCGTAGGAGTAACATCGGCTAGAACCGAGGCGAGGTAGGCGATCGGAATCGGTGTGCTGTACGCCTGCTGCAAAACACTGGTAGACGAACGGACGTTGAGGGACGGCTGACGATTCAGCAAATCCACCAACTGGTCGTAGGCTTGATAGGTCGTGGTGGAGGCTCTGATGATTGACCGTGCAGCTCGCACCACGCCTGCTTCCACAGATTCATCCACTAGCTTGGCGATCGCCGTCCCAGCCTCCACTGGTTGGTTGAGAACAGCGGCTGCCATGCGGCGGGCCTCGACAATCGTCGGGAAGCGATCGCCTGCTAAAAAATGGTCCGCAAAGTACGCTACAAGCTGTGGATGGCTCACGGGGAGATAAACCCTGAAAGTCTTTTATTCAGACAGTCGAAAACTGAGAGCGATCGCTAACTGATTTCCAGACCAAAGTCCCTTTTCCTCGCCCTGGGCTGAGGTTGTTGGGCGACGGGTCTTTTGGCGATTTCCAGCATCCTGGTTCTCAAGCGCTCAAAGTGGGCAAAGTCCCCAGTGTTTAGCCGAGAAAACACCTTGCCGTTCTGTCGTCGGAAAACCACGCCTCGCCCTTCCTGCTTGTCAGTAATACGTAGCGTCCCCTCGTCAGACATCTCGAACTTGAACCGGCCACCCTCCCTGTCCCAAACCTTGCCCTCCACATGGTTTTGCAGGAACAGGATCACGGTCGTTTCAACGCTGTCAAGCTTAGCCGCGTAGTTGGCTTCAACATCCTGATCACCCTGGGGTGTCACCGAGGGATTGCGCTGAAGCGATCGCAGTTCTCTCGATTTGAAGTCGTTGAGGCGATCGCTCACAGAGGTAACTTGAACACGCTGCTGACCCATTCCAGGAATGGGAGATTCCGTTGCCTGAAACCGCATCAGCTCTCCCTGAGTATCTTTGAGAACATAGGCATTGTGTCCTTTAGCACTGACCGTGTACTCACCGACTTGGTAGGACTGCTCCCCCGTTCGTTGATGGCCCCGGTTAAACAGTTCCAGGGCAGCACGAGCCACCTGCCCATTCCTCCAGGCTTCTGGACGCGATGCCAGCCATCCGGCTCCTTGCTGGAGCTGATCCCTGGCTCTATCAGGGGTTTGCTGCCCCCAGTGGTGTGCGGTGTCTTCCAGCAACTCCCTGGTTGCGCCGTTATTCAGTTTGGCGGCCTCCTGGTTGGTGATGGCGATCGCCGCAGGTATTGTCTGTAGCTCTTCTAGATGAGTACCATTGGATCTCCAACCATTCTGCTCGTGTTCTTCTGCGGAACGATGATGGCCGTTCCGCGCATGCCCATTGGACAGTTCAAGTTGCATCCATCTTTCAGGGACGCTCTGCGAGGTCGATTGCTGATAGGTACGCCGGAAAAATTCCCAGTCCTGCCGGTTCGCCTGGTTCGAGGTGACTACGCCATCTTGAACCACCAGAATAGTTGCATCCTCTCTGGTCACGGTCAACTGGTCATCTTTGGCCGTAATCCCATAACCACCTATCGAGACAGAATCATAGATGGGTTTTTCACTGCCCAGCGGATTGATCAAATACTCAGCCGCCCGAGCAATATCATTCGGCGACCACTCGGCAGCACCAGAAGTCCTTGTACCTCCATTCGTGCCATTCTCTGGATGATAGCCGTTCGTCTGAAACGTTGAAGCCCCAGCATCTGCGGATTTGATGACCTCCTCAACACCGGATGACGGATGATTTGCTTCCCGCTCTAGCTCCAGCCGAATTTGATTGACTGTGACAACGCCATCACCCTCCTGACGAAAGAGAACTAAGTCCCCCTGACTGATTTCAATGGCTGGGACTTTGTTCCGATACCGGCTCGGATCAACGCCTTCATCAACGGGTTTCTGGATCGCACTGGCAATGGCTTTGATAGATTCCGAAGTCAGCTCGTTGCGAAACTCGCCACGCGCCATCTGACCATAAACCAGGCGTCGTCCTATCTGGATCTTCAGCGACTCATCTGGCTCATGGTGCTCCTCAGAAGGATTTGCCGTTGCCAGACGGTAGCCGTTGCCTACTGTGATAGCAATCCCCCGTGCAGCCTGGGCGATCGCCATCAATAGCTGAACTTCATCCTCCTGAATTGCCTGAGCATCGGCTGGACTAATTGTGAGTACCATTGCTCATCCCTCCTTGATGCAGTAAATCTTGAAGCACTGCAACTTGTGCAATGCCTTCAATTCGGTTCACTACGCATTCGCTGCCCACTTGAAACAGGGCGACTTCTCCGTCAAAGCGATATTCGACAAAGTTCGGCTCATAGTCAGGGTTGCAGTCCCGCAAGTAGGTGATGATGCCCTGTTGGGAACAGATGTAG
>JBHJGR010000215.1:0-2015 GCA_050331615.1 Elainellaceae cyanobacterium | reverse complement strand
GGGCTGCAGAGATAATCACAAAGCCCTTCAGGGCCAACCACAGCCAACGCAAAACAGTAACCATTTGTTCAAAACACCTCTTGGGTCGATCTGATCTGATTGACACAGCCGTCTAACGGGGCCGGCACCAGACGTCTAGAGCGTTGCCCGATCTCATTGGCTCACCTTTGGTGATCAATGAGGCCGGACGCAACACTCTAAACCTATGCCTCATAGAGCCTTTTCTCGGCCTAACCGACTCTCGAAAAGCCCTAAATTCTTGGCCAGAGCCATTCCAGAAAACGCGCTAGATCATTGAAATTGTGGTGCCGGCAGCAGGGATCGAACCCGCGACCCCCTGATTACAAATCAGGGGACTCGCAATTTCTGGGGCATTCAGCAGAGACCATAATACAGTAGAATCAATGGATTGAACAATCAGGAGGTTTCAGTAATCATTGTACTGTGCCGATAATCTGTTACCCTGGTGTTACCCCAGATGGCCCACCAGGAGGTCCAGCCATGGGCGCGCAACGCCTGACTGAAACCAAGATCCGATCGCTTCAACCTGCCCCGTCGCGACAGGAGATTCCCGACAGCCTGTTGCCCGGCTTCTATCTGGTCGTGCAGCCCAGCGGCAAAAAGAGTTTCGCCGTCCGCTACCGTGCCCATGGCAAGACGAAGAAGCTCACCCTTGGTCCCTTTCCCGCCCTGTCGCTCGGAGAAGCCCGGGAGAAAGCCCGCAAGGCTATGGAGGAGGTTCTTGGGGGCGACGATCCGGCCTTGGCGAAGCGACGGCGCAAGATAGCACCCCAAACCGTTCTGGAGGCTGTAGAGCGGTTTCTGGAGGCCCATTCTGCTAAGAACCGCACCCACCATGAGACGGCGCGCATCTTTCGCAAGGAAGTGCTGCCGGTCTTGGGGCATGTGCCGCTTGAGATAGTCCGTAAGCGCGATCTTATCGGCATTCTGGACCCGATTGCGGAGCGGGCACCCTATCAAGCCAACCGGACCCTCGCCGCGATCCGGAAATTCTTCAATTGGGCGGTGAGTAAGGATCTGATCGAGGCAAGCCCTGCCGCTGGGATCAGCCCGCCGGCCAAAGAGCGGTCACGGCACCGGCTATTGACTGAGGAAGAGATCGATGCACTGCTGAAAGCCTCTGACCAACAGCCGGTCTATTTCCGGGAATGGGTCTTGCTGCTGGTGCTGACCGGCCAGCGACGCGAGCAGGTGACGGCCATGCGCTGGGATGAAGTCGACCGGGAAGCGCGCACCTGGTCCATGGCCCCAGATCGGACCAAGAATGAGGACCCGCACACAGTGCCGCTTTCGGGCAGGGTGATTGAATTGCTCCAGGGTCTCCCAAGGCTTGTGGGCTCTCCCTATGTGTTTCCTGCCGCAAACGTGTCCGATCGGCCCATGTCAGGCTTCTCAAAGCGCAAGAAACGCCTGCATAGCGCCATGGAGGAAATCCTGAGCCGCGAGGTGCCCGATTGGCGGCTCCACGACATCCGCCGCGCCTTCTCCAGCGGCATGGCCAAACTCGGCGTTCGCAAAGAAGTCACCGAACGCCTGCTGAACCACCGAAGCGGCAGCTTCGCCGGCGTCGCCGGGATCTATGACCGTTACGACTATTGGGATGAGGCCGTTGAAGCGATGGAGAGGTGGGGTGAGAGCATATGCATATAAAACTCGAAGCTACCCACTAGCGGTGTCAATATACCTGATCCGAAGATTGACCGAATCTCCGCTATGCGGAGATTCTATTGAAAAAGTTGCGCGCTGATCTGTTTGGCGCTGTGACATTTGAAGCATCGATTTTTTGCGCGTGGACGTGTCAGGCGGGATGAGGGACCAACTTTGCCAGCTTGCGTAGGTTTTGGACGGTTGCTGCCAAGCTGCGTGAGGATCGATCCGACGCGATGGAGCCCAATGAGGTGTGGGCGATGGACTTCGTGCATGACCAATTGGCCACCGGCAAGAAGCTACGGGTGCTGACGGTCGTCGACACCTGGTCTCGCTTCTCACCGGTG
>JBHJGR010000214.1:0-9068 GCA_050331615.1 Elainellaceae cyanobacterium | reverse complement strand
CTCATGGTTTCATCACCTTCAAATAGTATAAGCGTTCTGTCGGCAAAATGGCAAACAAAACTCTATGGGTAGTGTCAAAGGACTATGCAGTTTGCATATTTGACTGCATGTAGGGTTCTGATGAAATCGATAAAATTATCTTTTCACTTGCATAGCCTACTTTGCTATATGGCCGCTTTGATTTTTTCAGCGGCATAACGGTGAAGTTGTGCGGCGGCAGATAACCTTGAACACCCATCAATAACCTCTGTACCGTCCGCACCAACGTATGTTAGCTGGCTGGCAATAACGCTACTTCAATCTTGGCACGGATCATCTGTGGGAGGATGCAATCCGGTTTGTATCCAAAACCGACTTGTTTCTCGAATAGAATCTTCCTCTGGATAACGAACATCATTTAAATCAAGCCGAAGGCAAGTTGCGCGACCAATTGGTGTAGTTCCTTTTATCACAACGCCTTGATTTAGCCAGACAAAGTGCTCCGCCCACTTCTGTTGGCGAGGATTAAAAATAGGAACAATTTCCTGAGTCTCTGGATCGATACCAGCCACAAAGTTATACCGTCTCTCATTGCAACGACAGCAGGCAAGTGCAAGATTAGTCAGTTGATCAGAACCACCTAAAGATTTCGGAATGACATGATCAACGGTAAACCTGTTAGCGCTTAACCGCTCTGGAGAATGGCAATATTCACAGACACATTTGGCACGCTCTCGAATCACTTGCTTGAGTTCATCATTGATTGGCATTTTGAGCAGTGAGCATCGCGTTGATATGAGTAAAAATACGATCTAGCTCTCCGATCGCATCCAATTCGGCAATTTCATCAAAAGTCATTTGGTCAGCCTTCTTCTTTTCTAATAGGCTCTCCATTCGCAGTTGCAGTGACTCACTAAATTTGAATAGATTTAAGTTATCGACCTTTTCAAGTTGGATCTCATGAAGCAGGGAAGACGGTCTGTTAAGAGTTGTAACCATATTAGTCTCCATCCCATTAAATTTTAGTGAACCAGTCCGTGTTGACTTCAACGGATTCGATCATTGTTATCTTCACACCAAGCCCTAACTCTTTCAACCGCTGAACCAGTTGCTCACCATCTATCAAATCAATGGGTGGCGCACCATCTCTGGTTGCTTCTTTAATAGCATCTCGCGTGAACGTACCCGTTGTGATCAGTAATCCCTTGTCCGTGCGTCCTTGCATGGCTCCTCGAAAATCCCGAATCTGACTCGCTGTCACTGACCCTTGATAGCGCTTGCACTGAAAAAGAACATGGAAACTCAGGAACCCGTTAATTCTAGCGATACCAACTCCATCAATGCCACCATCACCGGATTTACCTGTAACTTGCACCTGAATGAAACCGGACTCCCGTAGCAAGCGTTGAGCCAGTCGCTCAAAAGCATTCGGATTGAGCGATAACAATACTTGATGAAGCTGCTGCTGCCATGCCAGTTCGTCTGATGTTTCTATTGCTTCAGAAGGCTCATCTAAAGGCTCTGAGGCAATCGATTTCTTTTTATCAATGTCTCGAACCGCCTTAACAATTTCCCTTGCATCAAGATCATCAGGATTAATAGAAGTTGAGACTAATGACCAGACTCCTCGCGCTGAGTTTTCTAGGAGACCATACTTTTTAAGGTAAGTGCGGCTCCAAGCCAGTCGATATTCAACCTCGCTCTGAGATGTACTACCGTGGATGATTTCCAAAACCTGATCAGGAAGATTAAGAAGTTGCACGACTTGCTCATAGATTTCTTCAATTGTTCCAGACCCTCCCAGTGCTTGTAAGGCTTGAATTGTAGGGATAAGCATTGAGTCGAAGGTTGGAACCGAAGACGCTGACCGCTTCATGCAGAATTGCTAGTCCTTCTCTGAAAATACTATCTACCAAATATTAGCATTGCGTAGAATGCTGAGTCAGTTTGCACATCCTTGCTCCTTCACAAATGATCTAGGCAAACTTCCCAGGTTCGGGAACGAAGCCAGCTAACCTCGGTTTTCAACGCAGTTCTACTTAGCAGCGAAAATACTATTCCTCTGGAGGGATCAGCAGATCCACAATAATCGGCGCGTGATCGGAGCCGGTTGCCGCCCCGGCCCGAATCGCAACCGTGCGAATCTCGGGACTATGTAAGCAGTGATCGATAGGGATTGAAAAGAATGAATGCACTAGGGCGGGAATGCGCTCATAGGTTCCCGGCATGGGCCAGGTGGGAATGATGCCAAAGCCTTTTCTAGAATTCCTTAAGCCGGTTTTGTTCACTAATCGCCTGTAGTAGGGCGACCACATGGCAGTGTTCAAATCTCCTACCAGCAAAGTCGGTTGATTAAAGTTTTGAATATAGGTCCCCACCTGATCCAACTGCCGATTGCGGGAGTGAAAGAGCCGCGGTCTGACCGGAGGAAAGGGGTGAGTCGCAACCAAGGCAATGCGGCGAGTAGCGGCTGCGTCACCAACCTCAATTTCAGTAACGACGCTGGCTTTGTTCTCGGTTCCAAATATCTCAATTCGGGGATTAATTAGCTCTAAACGGCTATAAACTGCTAGCCCTGGACTTGCGGATTCACTGTCAATCGATGAATAGGGCAGCAGGTCGCGGAGGGTGTTGAGCTGTTCAATCCAGGCGTTATCGACCTCCATAAAAATTGCCAAATCGGGGGAGGCTTCTCGGGCGATCGCCAGCGTATTCTCGTAGCTTCTATTGCGAACATTGACATTAGTAACCAAGACCCGTAAGTTAGCAGGCTGACTGGGCAAAAACGCTGCGGGCGGAACATACCAGGAGAGTACTGAAACGGCTAGGGACGCGCAGCAAAAGAGGCCCGCAACAATCATAAATCTGCGCCGGGTTAAGGCCAGTATCCCTAACAGCAACAGGCTAATAATTAAATACTGAACCTGGAAATGGGAGAACAGCTCCAGATAAATCGGCCAGCCATATCGGGAGGTAAACCACCCAAAGGCCGCAATGCCCAGCAGGCCACCCAGCGCCAACAGGCCAATCAAGCTGCTCCAGCAGGATGGTTTCTTTGCCACAGATTCGCCCCCCGTCTAATTGCCTCATCCATCCTATCTCTGAGTCTCCCGAAATCCAGAAATGGGTGAGACGGGGTGGGCGAATCCTGCTAAAGCTTCGCTAAGCGCCGAATTTGCGGAGCCGCTGGGCGTGGGCCAGGGCCAGCCCCATGATGTCCAAACCGGGGCGCTGTCCCAGGGCACCTAGGATACAGGAAAATTCGTCAAAGCAATCGGCCTGGTCTACCCGCGACAGCTTGGACTGGAGCATCACCGGCACGGGATGCCAACTGTGCTGCCCCATTGTTGCTGGGGTAGAGTGGTCGGAGGCAACCACCAGCACGTCGGGCTCAAGGTTGGTGATGGTGGGGACGAGGCGATCGATTTCCTCCAGCAGGTGGACCTTGCCGTCGAAGTTGCCGTCTTCCCCTTTACTGTCGGTTTTTTTGACGTGCAGGAAGTAAAAGTCGTACTCATCGCCGTAGCAGGCTTCCAAGGTCTTAAACCGCTGCTCCATGCCGCCGGGACGAGGCAAAACCTCCATTCCCACCAGGCGACTGACGCCGCGATACATGGGATAGTCGGCGATGCAGACGCCCCGCAGGCCAAACCGCTCCTCCAGGGAGGGTAGAGCGTGGTACTGCTCAAACCCCCGCATGAGAATGGCGTTGGCGGGCTGTTCATCGGCCAGCACCTGGTGCACCTGGTCGAGGAAGGATCGCACCAGTTCCACCGTCTTGTCCGCCTCTGCCGATTCGCCGTGGGGTTCAAGGGGAGGCCGCCCCGTCGTTTGCGGATCGGTATCCTGCAGCGCACCGCTCAACCCCTTGCCCCGCAGCACAAACACGGCCCGGTGCTCGCTAACGGTTTCGAAAAAGAACGTACCGTCGAAATCCAGGGAAACCTTGTCGCGAATCTTCTGGCAGAGCTGCTGGTTCAGGTCAGTTTCGATGCGTCCGGCGCGGCGATCGCGCACTTCCCCGTTCTCCCCCAGCGTGGCAAAGTTGACGCGGGCGGCTACGTCTCCCTCCTGGAGTTCGAATTCAATGCCCAGTGCCGAGAGGACGCCGCGCCCAATGCGATATGTAATCGGGTTGTAGCCAAATAGGGTGAGATGGCCAGGACCGCTGCCGGGGGTGATGCCGGGGCCGACCATATCGAGCAGGCCGCAGCTAGATTTTTTGGCGATCGCATCCAGGTTGGGAGTATGGGCCACCTGCAGTTCCGTCTTACCGCCGTGGGCTGCATCGGGAATGCCGCCTAGCCCGTCCAAAATCAGGTAGACGATCTTACCGCCGTGCTGCCAGGCGAGTTCTTCCCAGACTTGAGTCATGTCCGTCATTGGGTAGGTTCCTAAGTGCTCAAGCACGATTGATTACATTGGTGGGGGTGTACACTCCCGCCGGGGGCGCACACTCCTAAGGAAGTAGTTTTGTTTAACGATTTAGAACCTATCCGAAAACCCCGTAGGGGTTTTGAACTTCAAAAACTCCAGCGAGTTTTCGGATAGGCACTTAAAGATGAATTTATGCTTCGGGTTCGCCCAGCCCTGGATTCTCGGACTTGTCCACTTCGGGCACGATATCGGGGCGCTCCTTATCTTGCCAGCCCACCGGACGCTTAGAGTTGTACCAGGCGATGGAGCCAATCGTAGTAGCCGCCATAAAGCCAATGACCAGCACCACCGTAAAGCTGAGCGGAAAGTGGGGCTGATTCGCGGCTGTATCCACCGCTGCAAGTGAAAAATTGATTAGGGTTGCCATACAACACCTCTCGAACTGCGATGCACCATAATTACCAGGCTCCGCTGGGCGATCGCATCCATCCCAGTAGGGAATCCTGGCGGGAGCGCAGCAGTCGCAGGGAGTAGAGCGGCGCGTCAGCCCTGGCCTAAAGCAGGTTTCAGGCAGAGGTCAGGTCTCGATCGCCATCTTCATTAGCGCGTGCTTCACCGCGGGCGGCAGCTGGCGCATGATTTTTCCCTTTTCTCGATCGACAGCTACCAGGGAAACCTGAGCAGTGGCATAGAGGTCGGCCTGGTCGCGGGACTGAATCCGGTAATCCCAGTTGAGCCGTACGCTGTCCAGGTTCATGATGCGGGTTCTAACAATGGCATCCATGCCCATGTGGAGGGCGCGGTGGTAGCGAATGGACAGCTCCACCACGGGCAGCTCGCAGCCCATGGCCACCAGGTCAGCGTATTCAATGCCGAGCGATCGCAAACACTCGATACGGGCTTCCTCCATCCAGGCAACATAGGAACCGTGCCAGACCACGCCAGCATAGTCGGTCTGGTGAGGATGGGCATGCACCGGATAGTCGAACCAAAAGTCGGTGGTGTCAGGCGACAGGTTTTGAATTGCTTGGGTTGGCAGTTCGGGATCCATCGTCTGTCTCGCTAAACGTCCGGATGAGCAGTGTTCGAGAAAATCAGTTAGCCGCGTCGGGGCAAATGGCCGTTTGCTCTTACCAGCTTACAAGACCGATCTGACCCATGCTAGAGTTTCGGCAGGATTTCCGGCAGCAGATAGCCCGGAATTTTCGAGAGGGCCAGATTTTGCCCCACCAGCCCTTTCTGGGCGAAGATGGCCTGCAGCGTTTGAATGATGCAGTTGAGAGCGGTTTGCCGCAGTTCGGGTCGTCCCTGCCAGCCGTGGAGGGCGGTGAGATGCTGCTCCAGGGCAGAATCCAGGTATTGACTGGCATCGGTATCTGACGAGTCAAACTGGGGATGGGTCGCCACCTGATACTGCACCAGCCCCAGGTTGTTGTGGGTGGCCATCACGTCAAAGTTGAGCGGAATGGCGCTGTGGCTTTGGCGGATGACTGCAACCGCCTTCAGCGCGGCTTCGTAGGCCCGCACCGCCTGCTTGAGGCATTCCAGCTTCACCTGGGGCGCATCGTCCGCATTGGTGGCGATGTGCCAGTAGGCGGTGCCCAGGTTGTTCTGGGTGGCGGCAAAGGCGGCGGGAGCGGTTTCCAGGGTGCGGTATTCCAGCGCCTGGTGGTAGGCATTGATGGCCCGCTTAAGCCAGTCGTGAGACTGCTCATGCTGGGCCAGATTCCAGTAGGCCGTCCCCAGGTTGTTTTGAATCATGGCATAGTTGAGCGGGTCTTTATCCGGCTGGTAGTAGCTCAACGCTTCGCTGTAGGCGGCGATCGCCTGCTTCAGGTTCTCCAGGGGCTGGCGATGCTGGGCTAAATTCCAGTAGGTCGTCCCCAAATTGTTCTGGGTAGACGCGTAGCGCAGCGGGTCCTGCTCGGCTCGCCGATATTTGAGCGCTTCCCGGTAGGCATCGATCGACTTCTGCAGATGCTCCGTCGGATTCTGATAGCGGGCCAGATCGCCGTAGGCCGCCCCCAGGTTGTTTTGAATCATAGGGTAGGTTTGGGGGTGGGTCTGGGGATTGATCTTGGTCAGCGCCAACTGGTAAGCCTGCACCCCCTGCTGCAGGTGGGGCAGTCCCTCCTCGGGGCTGGGGGCGCAGCGGGAGAGCAGCCAGCAGAGGTTGCCCATGTCGTTGAGCACTTCGGCCCACATGGGCGACTGGTCGTCAACCCAGCGCAAGACCTGCTCGTAGGCTTTCATGGCCCGCAGCAGATTGGCCGGAGCAATGTCTCCCTGCTCGATGCGATCGCGATACAAATTCCCCAACGCCCGATACGCGCCAGCCAGCACCATCCCAGGAGCCTGCTGCTGCTGGAGGCCGTTGATCTGCTGCAGCAGACTGCGGGCCTGGGGATCGTTTGGCACCGCGTCATCAATGGCAGTTTGGGGCGACGGAAAGACACCGGACTGGGTTGACGACGCAGATTTAGACGACGAGAGGGATACGGGATTGAGAAATAGCGGTGCGGCATCCGCCACGTCCACTTCTACCGCTTCATCCGCTGCCGGGAATGCCGGGTCTACGGTCGTGCGATCGCCTGCTCCGTTACCATCACTGGGAAAGTCCTCAAGCGGACTGGTCCACGGGCTACCAATTGGCACCTCATCGGGGGCATCCTCCAGCAAGAGGGACTCGGTAACGTTGCCCAGCAGCGCCGTAATCGCCTCATCGGGATAGTCGGCGTGGGCCGCATCGCTATCACCAGGCATCGCTGGGGTCACCGGGGAAGCCCCACCGTCGCCGGTTTGTTCGTCGGCGGTGGGGGGGATATCTGACGCTGCAGCCGCCTCATCAATCCCGCTTTGGGCCGGTTCACCGACTTCCTCATCCATCCCCTGGATAAAGTGGGCCAAACTTAAGGGGCTCTCGCTACCAGCCGGCGGGAATGGCGATCGCGCCGCATCTGCCGCGGGGGCATCGGTATCGGGGAGGTCAGCGTCAGCTAACGGATTGTCGTCGGCAGGGGCCGTAAAGAAATCGGTCTGGGCGATCGCCCCCGCGTCCTCCGGTGGTTCAGGATCGGGGTGGTCGTAGGGGTGATCGTAGGGCTGGTCATAGGGCTGGTCGTAGGGCTGGTCGTAGGGCTGAATGAAGCGATCGCGCTGGAGTTCAGCACCGGGGTCATGGTCAAACACGTCAGTATCCCCAGGCTCATCCAGCAGATCATGGAAGGGACCGCTGAGATGGGGATGGGACAGCAGCTCTGTCTCCTGGTCGTCTTCGTCCAGCGCCATATCAAGCAGGCCCGACCGGTCATCCTCAGACTGATAATCCCCAGATCGATTATCCCCAGACCGGTCATCCACAGTAGGGGCTATGGCATCTTCCCCATCGACAAAATCGTCGAAGCGATCCGACACCTGGGCCAGGTTGTGGTCATCGTCAGCGGGGTCGAGCAGGTCGGCGAAGTCGGGTTCTTCCTGAACCAGCCCCATCGGGTTCCCACCAGCGGCGGACGTTTCTGACGGGAAGGGGTCAAGGTGGCTGCCGTTGTCGCGATCGCCATTAGTAGGCAGCAGAAACTCAGCCCGCAGCAGCGCCAGTTCCTCTTCCGAGACGGGCTGACTGGTCGGCGCTGCTGGCGGATGGGACGCTGGGGCGGGCTGGGTCTGCTGCTGAATTGCCGCTGGCCGTCGCGTGGCCAGGGAATGGGCCGGAGAGGACAGGGGCGTTGGGTCGCCCTCAAACTCGAAAACCGCCGAGCGGCAGCGCCAAAAATCAGGAGCCGACTGGGGAATCATCCGTCCCCAGGGCCGGGGCACCCACAGCAGCAGGGATGATTCCAGGGCGGGCAGGCTGCGCTCCATCTCCTGCAGATGGCTGAGAAACAGCCACTGGTTGGCGGCAGGTTGACGACTGAGGGTTTCGATGCCAACAATTTGGAAGGCGGGCATGCGCACGTCAAACTCTCCCTGGGGCGGCGGGAACTGCATCAGCCAGCGGGATATCTGCGCGATGGGGTCTGGGTTAGCGAGGTCGAGCCGGAGGGTTACAAGCCGGGGATAGGGTTGGGACAGGGCGGGCGATCGAGAAAACTGCTCTCCATTCAGCTGCTCAGCCTGGAGCTGTTCCGCTAGGCGATCGCGCAACACCAAATCATCACAAATGGCGATAAAAATCTGACGACGTAGATTCAGCTGCAGCGCCGCCTGTAAGCGTTGATAGGTCGCCTGGTTCGCGGAACTTAAGGCTTTGGCGTCACGGAGAAGTGTATCTACCACGGCAATTTAGCGGGAGGAATGGGTGGGCAAATCTGAATCTAGCCACTGACTTGAATCGACTCCACAGTGGTCAG
Organism: Elainellaceae cyanobacterium; assembly: GCA_050331615.1. Classification (GTDB taxonomy): domain Bacteria; phylum Cyanobacteriota; class Cyanobacteriia; order CAKZMO01; family CAKZMO01; genus JAYKGU01. The sequence goes on along the minus strand of JBHJGR010000214.1, from coordinate 363 downwards.
GTGTACAGATCTCTACAGCCGACGCAAGTTGAAGTCAGGATGAATTCCCCCGGTTTTGCCTCTCCCCGCCACCGAAAATCGGGGTTTGTAAAGGGTGGTCGGGGAGCCGCTGGCTTCAGACATGGGGAGGAACGACCACCCCTTACATAGACAGTCGAGCGCGTCAGCGAGTCATTTGTGATCTGCACCCCATTTCTGGTTTTCAATGTATTGCCTAACGATGGCAATAGGGGCACCCCCAACCGTTGCAACAAAGTAGCTGTGTTGCTTTTATAGTTCCTTTGTCCCATTCGTGATAATGTAGTAGGAATTGCAAAAGATGTTTGGTCGTTCAGTGGGTAAGCGTGCCCCTGGAATGTTTGT
>JBHJGR010000213.1:0-4188 GCA_050331615.1 Elainellaceae cyanobacterium | reverse complement strand
GCCGCCAATCGCCATGTAGGCGCAGGGGAACAGCAGCAGACCAGACCAGCCGATAAAGACGAATCTGTCGCGCTTGAGCCAGTCATCGAGGACATCGAACCATCCTCGGCTGGCTTGCGCACGTCCCATTGCTACGGTCATAGGTGTATCTCCGAACGGATATCACAACAATCAAACAATCATCAAGCAATCAATGATTTCGGTTCACTGGAGCCGCTTCTGCTCAATTAGAAATTTATGATTACGCGCCTTCACGGACCTGCTTGAGCAAATTCGCTTAGCGCATGGAGCAGAAAACGTCACCAAATGTGAACAGTTTTTACTTTTCTTTACTATAGTATCAGGAAAGTCAACGAAGCTCTAGGGGGATCAGGCATAGATTCTGAAGATCGTCGAGCCATACTTCCCTCTATCTAAGATGATAGAAGTGACAAACGACGATTGAAGGTAGTTGAGTCCCTATATGTTCATTATCGATATCACCTTGAAGCACTCCCCCGTAACGCTATCGGTGCAGCGTAAGGAAGAGGAGGACGCCAAAGCGGTCTACCAGCAGATATTTGAGGCCCTGCGGTCGGGCGAGCCCACCACCCTGGAGCTGGCCTGCGAGCAGCTTCCGGGCAAGGTGGTTGGCATTCTGGTTAACGAAATTTCTGCGGTGCAAATTTCTGAGAAGTCGGCCACATCGGCGGCATCGGGGCGTCCCCCCGGATTTTTCGCGCTAGCAGAGTAAAGTCAGGCCAGTCCGTAAAATTTCTGCCTTTTGGCCGAGGAGAGTGGTGATTGTAACTGTCCATATCGACCCTCTCCTCTGATAAATTTTTAGATTTTCTTAAGGATGTTTGCGTGAGTGACCCCGCTGTTGCCGTTCGCGACGTTGATTTTCACTGGCAGGCCGATGCGCCCATCCTGAGGGCCTGTTCCCTGACTGTGCCCCAGGGGGAATTTTGGATGCTGCTGGGCACCAACGGCAGCGGTAAGTCCACCCTGCTGCGGCTGCTGAGCGGTTTAATTCAGCCCAGTGCGGGCAGTATTGAAGTGCTGCCCCCCGTGGGCTTTGTGTTTCAGAACCCCGACCACCAACTGGTGATGCCCACCGTTGGCGCAGACGTGGCCTTTGGCCTGGTGGACGAGCGACTGCCTCTGGCCACGGTCCACCGCCGGGTAGAGGAAGCCCTGACGGCGGTCAACCTGCTTCATCTCCAGCGCCGTCCCATCTATGCCCTGAGCGGTGGGCAGAAGCTGCGGATTGCCATTGCAGGGGCGATCGCCCGCCACTCCAAAGTCCTTTTGCTGGACGAACCGACTGCTCTACTTGACCCGGATAGTCAGATTGGCCTGGTGGGCCAGGTGCAGAAGCTCGTCAGGGAGCGGGGGATGACGGCCCTCTGGGTCACCCACCGTCTGAACGAGCTGGATTATTGCGATGGTGCTTTTCTGCTGGAGAACGGGCGTGTGGTGGATCAGGGCGACCCCGATCGGCTCCGCCAGCGGCTAATCACCAGTGGTAATTAGCGCTCGAGCCGCCAGAAGCGGATGCTGCCATCGGCGCTGCCGCTGGCAAAGAGGTTGTTAGCTGGGCTGTAGGTGACCTCCAGTACGGCTCGACCGTGGGCGGCATCCCCAGACAGGGTACCGACTTGCTCCTCTTCCTCCACATCCCAGAGGGAGATGTCCCCATTGTTATCACCCGCAAACAGGTAGCGGCCATCGGCGCTGAAGGTCAGGGTGTTGATGCGGCCATGGTTTTCCAACACCACCGCCTCGCCCACCTCCAGCTTGCCCCGGCGAATCTCCATTGGGCGCAACTCAATGCCCCGCAGGTTGCTGTTGGCCAGGACTTCTCCGGTGGGGCTGTAGGAGACGGCATCGACACCATACCCAGTCTCCAGAGTTAGTAAACGCTCCAGGTCTTCTTCGGCCAGATCCCACACGGTCAGAGTTTTATCGTGACTGCCTGCTACCAAAAAGCGGCCATCGGGGCTGAAGCTAATGGAAGAGAAGCGGCCATCCAGGCGATCGCCCCCGTGAGCCCCTGTTTCCGCCTCTAGCACCGCCCGCACGGTGCGGTTGGCCCAGTCCCACAGCGTGACCGTGCCGTCGTAGTTGCTGCCTGCCAGTAGCGGCTGGTTGGGATGGAAGCGCACCATGGGGTCCACATTGAGATAGTCGGTTTCTGAGAGCATTTCCGAGGCACAGATGGGCCGTTCCGGGTCGCAGTTGTTCAAATCCCAGATGCGAACGTCGCCGTTAAAATTGCCCGTAATCAGCCAGCGGCCCTCGGGACTGAAAGCGAGAGAGGTGACGTACTGGTCATCGGCGGGAATGCTGATCACCCGCCGCAGATAGTTGCGCTCGTCTCCCTGGAGCAGGGCGTTGACGCTCCAGACGCGAATGATGCGATCGCCCCCTGCCGTCGCAAACGACTGGCCATCATCGCTGAAGGCAATAGCGTTGACGTTGCGCCCATGGTTAAAGCGAGTGACTGCGGTCAGCGGCGGAACGGCCTGGACCTCGGCCTGGGCCACTGAAACAGCGGGGGGGGCAAATTGGGCGATCGCCTCCGAGACTACCTGACTCGATTCCAGCACCGTTTCTGAGCGAGATGCAGCGGCTGGGGTCGAGACGGGAAAGCCCATCATGGCAGCCCACACCGTAGACGCCAGCGACACCAGACTCAGAACGACCAGATGTAGACGAGGATGTACCATCATGATGCGGACTCCACTCACAGGAAATATCGTCAACCAACTGTATATCTCCATCAGAGAGAGTCATGCAGTTTATGAAAAAAAGCCATTTGCCTGTCATGTCCAGGCGGCGTCACAAACCTGTATCTAGCTCACAGAGTGGCTGCAATCGTTCGACCCGTAGCCAGTTGCCCGACCGATTTAGCCAGCCCCATACGCGAATCCTTTGGGGAGACGGCAGGTGACGGAGCAGGCGATCGCCCTCCCCATGCAGCGTTACCAGGCTGAGGGTTTGCTGGGCCAAGAACTCCGGCGCTTCCACCACCAGCTCATAGGTTTGCTCAGCGACCCGGCAAAAGATTCCCTCCAACTCCGTCAGCCCTGGGGATTTTGGCGAGAGGGAAGGGTCGAAAAATTGAGAGAATGCTTCGGGAAAAGGTCGCACCTCCGGTCCCCAACCGCTTGAGGGATAGGCGTCGGCATGGCCCCGATAATAGCGCTGCCAGTAAAGCCAGTCGGGATGGTGGGGCGGCAGGTTGAACAGAGGGACGACGGCAGCGGGAGCCAGGGCATCGGTGAGCAGAGCGTCCTGAAGCGATCGCACGTCAAGCTGCCGGGGCTGACAGTTCTGCTCGATGCACAGGGCGGCAGCCATACCCGCAGCCTGCCCAATACCCAGCACCACAGGCTGGAGGCGGGTTGCTCCGTTGGCGATGTGGGAAACGGAGATATTTTTCTCGCACACCAGCAGACCGTCTACAGCAGCGGGAACCAGGCTGCGGTAGGGAATGGTGAAGGGCGTCCCCGTGCAGCGACCGCCCCAGCGCAGGGACTTGGGCGTCAGGGTGAGGGCAGCGGATGCGGGGGCAGGATAGTGGTGGTCGTTGGGATAATTGCCCAGGGCGATCGCCTCCATCTCTCCCCAATCATTAATCGGCAGGGGAGCCACCTGGCCCTGGGGGAGAATCCCCTGCTCGCAAAGGGTCGTCAATCCCACGAGCCGCCGACTTTCCCGATAGTAGGGATGAAGAGCAAAGGCTCCGCCGCCCATGCTGTTAGTCACCTGCGGAAAGGTATCCTCGGTCAAGCCGTAGCGCCGCCCCAGGCGTTGCTGAATGAAGCGGGCAAAGCTCTGGGCGTGCCAGCGGGCCTCCTGCTCAAACTCCTGACGGGCAGTAGGGGACGCCACCAGACGGTGCAAGCCTTCACCACAGTCGTTGCCGTTTTGAGGCCAGTTGATCATGAAGCGATCGCCCGGCAATCTCCCATAATTCAAGAACGATTTGGAGCCATACCCCTCCCAGGCTCCCGCGAACTGTTCCGGCCTATCCCCAGAGGGAGCCGCAATTTCGGGCAAGGTCGCCCCCGGCCCGCTATCCCGCAGCACTACAACCCAGGTGGGACACTGCACCGGATAGCTCTCTGTCAGGGCATTGGGACCAACTGGGGCACTGGGTTCCTGCCACTGCGATCGCCACTCCCAGCCCCAGCGATGGGG
>JBHJGR010000212.1:0-3389 GCA_050331615.1 Elainellaceae cyanobacterium | reverse complement strand
CCCTGTTGGGGAAAAATCAGCACGCCGTACCAATCATCGTACTCACCCTGGTTGCGGTACAGATAGATGAACAATTCGCAGAAGAAGCGGTGATAAAGGGTCTGATCTTTCTGGAACTGGACTTCGGCAAAGAAGATGACTCTGGGTTGGGCGTTTTCTGAGGGAAGAAACACCCCATCAATCCGGAAATTGGGTTCTTTGAGTTCCACGGACTCAAAGCGGTAGCCCTGGGCACGCGAGGGAGGTTCTCCAATGAGTTCAAAGAAGAGGCTGGGGAAGCGCTTAAAGATTTGGTAAAAGATGGCGTCACGTCTCATACCGATTTTGGATTTTGGATTTTGGGTTTTGGATTGACGAATCGGTATTGCAGGGTTCCTACATAGGAGGCAAAGTATTTGGGGTCACGTTTTCCTGTCAGCATAGCAGGGCGATCGCCTTGCTCCAAATCTTTGATCCCATCCTTGAGCGGAACAGGGGCCGCCCCCTGCTCAGCTTCTTAACGGAAAACCACATTTTGTTTCAGTTACTCAAAAAACAGCATTTACCTCTGGAAGTTGTGCAATGATTTGCCTGGTCGCAACTCAGAGGCATCAACCATGACCTATCTCCCTGCTCAGATGTATCGATGGTTTGTAATGCAGGTAAAGTGGGGGGCGATCGCTAGCGCCAGCCTCGTCTCCAGTCATCTACTCGTCGCAGCAGCACTGCCCGGTTGGGCACAAATCACGCCAGACGGCACTCTCGGTGCAGAAGGTTCCATCGTAACGGAAGGGGTGGAAGTGCGAGGGGCGCTGGCCGACCTGATTGAGGGGGGTGCAATCCGCGATGCCAATCTGTTCCATAGCTTCCTGGAGTTTAACGTGAACGAGGGGCAGCGGGTCTATTTTGCCAATCCCGATGCGATCGCCAACATCTTCAGCCGCGTCACGGGGGCTGACCCCTCTGATATTCTGGGCACCCTCGGCGTGGATGGAGCGGCTAACCTGTTTTTCCTCAACCCCAACGGCATCGGTTTTGGCCCCAATGCCAGTCTAAATATCGAAGGCTCCTTTGTAGGCAGCACGGCGGAAAGCTTTGTCTTCCCCGATGGCTCCACATTCAGCGCCACCAATCCCGATGACGCCAACCTACTGACGGTGAGCGTGCCGCTGGGCCTTCAGTATGGCCCCAATCCTCCCGGATCGACAGTTGTGAATCGGGGGGCGATCGCCACTGGCCAAGACCTCACCCTCACCGCCGATATCCTCGACCTCCAGGGTCAGCTTTTTGCCGGAGGTGATTTAACCCTACGAGCTATCGATACGCTTCAAATTCGGGATGCAGTCGATACCCCGTTTGTGGCGGCGTCGGTGGGTGAAATGCTGGTGCAGGGCGATCGCACTGTCGATATCTTTGCATTGAACCATCCCGAGAGTGGCCTATTTTCAGGTGGGAATATGACGTTGCGATCGGCCAATCCCGTCGGTGGCGATGCCCACTACTACAGCGTTGGCACTTTTCGCATTGAGCAAATAGATAGCACTTTAGGAGAACTCTACAGCCCTCACGATCCAATCATTCTCTCTCTTAGTGATGTCGAGTTCGATGCTTATCTCGGTAGCTCATTGCATATTATTGCGGCAGGGAGTGTTACGATTCCTGGCTTCATCCGAATTATAGGTGCGGATGCACAAGCAGGACTATTTCAGACTCTGACTTTATCTAATGGCGAAGCAATAACAATCAATGGTACTGCTGAACCAACATTGGATATTCGAGCAGGTGTTGATCCAGATTTCATAGGTAGCCCCGCTCTTTTCGGAGTTGGTGTTTTTTTCAATCCTTTCCCAGTGGTGGATGTTCCTTCATTTTCTGATTTTTCAACCAGTGCTGATATAACTGTTGGTCCTATTCTTTTTCTAGATGACACTACTGGCATTCCAACTCTCATATCGGGACGTGTTTTGTTAACGAACCAATATCAGCCTAATTTACTTTTAGCCGGAGGTGACATCACACTTTCTACAGCTCCTCAAGCAAATGCTATTGTAGTAATGAGTTGTTTAGTAAGTATTGATTCAAGGGGTGATATCCAGATTCGGGGTAATACTCAAACTAATGGAGGGATAGTAGTATCTGCTTTACAGAATGATTCTATTTTTTCGGCAGATGGTGGCAGTGTTACTCTGTTAGCAGATGGCAATATAAACCTTGAGCCGGGTACCTTAATAGTCTCTCAGGGACTAGTGGGTGGGGATATATCACTTGTTAGTCAAGAGAATATATCAATTAAGAGGGCTCTAATTGGAAGTGGAAACAATTCTAACGAAGTAGACGCAAGCAACGGTGCCATTAGAATTACAGCTCTGGGCTCCCTAGCCCTTGAAGAATCCAGCGGGATAGCTTCTGATACATTCGGCAGGATAGATGCTGGAGATATTGAAATTAACGCTGAGACTGGTTCGATTTCGATTGACGGATCTTCTATCACCTCTGTCAGCCGTGGTGCTGGTGGTGGTGGAAATATAAATCTTCAAGCTGCTGGCTTTATTCGAATAGGAGGTTTAGACAGCGAAGGGTTTCCAAGCCTAATTTCTTCAGGAACTTTAGAAGAGGCAACAAGTGATGCTGGCAATATTAGTTTCGAGTCAGACTCTCTTGTTATAGAAGATGGAGCATCTGTTAATGCACTGTATAGCGGAACGGGGGGGAATGCAGGAAATATTACTATAAGAGTTCAAGAAGATTTTCTGTTGCGTAAAGACTCAAACATAGAAAGTGGGGTAGCGTCGATTGATGGAGGCAATGCAGGAATGATAAATCTCCTCGCAGCCAATGTTCTTATTAGCGGTGGTTCCAATATTTCTGCTGCTAATAGTGGTCAGGGCAACGGAGGTAATATAAATATTATGGCTAGGAATGATGTTGTTTTTGATGGACTAAATGATACTGGCCAGTTTATTTTAGATACGTTACCAACTGGAGTTACTACGAGTACTTTGCCAGGAACAGTAGGTGAGGCTGGTGATATAAATATCACAACTAGATCCTTGCAAGTAGTGAATGGTGCTTCACTATTGAGCGTTCAGGGAGGAATCGGTGAAGCTGGTGATATAAACATTAATGCACAGAATACAGTTTTGGTAGAAGGAGAAGCAGATGCCTTTGTTGAATTTGAGGGAGAAATAGTTGGGTTTCAAAGCTCAATTCTGGCGTCAACAGGAGACCGCGCTGTGGGAAGTGGCGGAAACATAAACATTACTGCTAACTCAGTATCAGTAACAAATGGTGGTAATTTAGGAACTGTTACCAATGGCTTAGGCGACTCTGGGAATATATCCATTACTGTTGAAGACGCAGCTACATTCGATGGCTTTGGTCGTTTCAGTGGTTTGCCCACTCTAATATCC
>JBHJGR010000211.1:0-3049 GCA_050331615.1 Elainellaceae cyanobacterium | reverse complement strand
AATTTCTTGTTAGAAAACCGGTTGAGCGCCCCGGAGGGTCTCTCCCCCGTTTTTCTAACCTTCGTTTTTCAAAGCAGTTCTACTTATCATCATTTCCAAAAATCACCTTAACTCCTTATCGTCATCAGTCGCGCTTTAATTGAATTGACCTCCGGTTTCCCGATGCCATGACTCTCCTGTCTATTACCTACGGCATTTTCCTGCTCAGCATCCTGGGCATTTACTGGACGCGGGAAGAGCGATCGCTGCGGCTGTTCATTCTGCTGGTGGCCAGCCTGGTCTTCTATGCTTCGCTGCAAATCCAGTATGTACCTCTGCTGATCCTCATCGCCCTGGTGACCTACTACATGGGGCTGGCCATCGGCTCCCCCCTCGACTGGCGCATTCCTGATGAGCAGTGGCAGTTTGCTCAGCAAGACTGGAATCGGCGGCGGCTGCAGTTGCTGTGGGTCGGCATTATTCTCAATATCCTGCTGCTGCTGGGCTTCAAGTACCTGCCATTCCTGCTCTCCTCTACCAGCGCGGTACTCAATATTCCCGTCGTCCAAACCGGGGCCGACTGGATCGGGGCGCGACTGCTGGTGCCCCTGGGGCTGAGCTACTTTGTGTTCGAGTGCATCGCCTACCTGGTGGATGTGTATCGGGGAGCACCGGCCACTCCCAGCCTGCTGGAGTTCTCCACCTACAAGCTGTTCTTTCCCAAGCTGCTATCGGGGCCGATTACCCGGTTTCACCACCTAGAAGGTCAGTTTAAAGGGATGCGATCGCCCCGTTTCGATCAGGTGGTGGATGGGCTTTGGCTGATTGCCTGTGGTGCGGTGAAGAAGCTGCTGCTGGCAGACCATCTGGCCACCCTGGTCAACCTCAGCTTTGACAATCTGGAGCGGGCAGGTAGCGGCGACCTGTGGCTGGCCACCTTCGCCTACGGCCTACAGCTCTATCTGGACTTCAGCGGCTATGTGGACGTGGCTCGGGGTAGCGCCACGCTGCTGGGGTTCGAGCTGCCCCAAAACTTCAACTTTCCCTACTTCGCCACCAACCTGGCCGATTTTTGGCGGCGGTGGCACATGACCCTGGGAGACTGGCTGCGCAACTACCTGTACTTTCCTCTCGGCGGCTCCCGCCGGGGACTGGTTCGCACCTGTTTGAATCTCATCATCGTCATGCTGGTGGCGGGCTTCTGGCACGGGGCGGGGCTGGGGTTTCTCATCTGGGGCGCGATTCATGGGCTGGGCCTGGCCATTCATCGACTGATGGATTCCCTCAGTCAGAAAATTCCATCTCTGGGCCAATCCTGGCGCAGCGTCCCAGGGCTGTTGCTGGCCTGGGGCCTGACTCAGCTCACCGTCTTTTTCTCGTGGATTTTTTTCCGCTTGCCCAATCCCCGCGACTTTGGGCTAGTGCTGCGTCACCTCTGGGGCCATACGGGAGACATCCAGTTTGCCCAAAAAATCTACTGGGAGACGCTGCAAATCGATCGCTTTCACCTCACCTTACTCCTCTGGGGCATTGTGGGCGGCATGGCGCTAATCTACGCCGTGCGGCGGGGCATGAAGCTGCAGTTCAACTGGCATATCAAGGTGCTGCTGGTGCCGATGCTGCTTTATCTGGCGTGGCTGTTATCCCCCTCGGAAACCCTGCCATACATCTACTTTGATTTTTAAGCCGCGATCGCCAGGACATTCAAGAGGTGTAGAGCTCCCGCGTCGCGGGGGTTCTAACTCAAACCTTAGCCCGTAGGGCTGTATCAGGAGAGGATCGGGGTGCCGAGCCGGTGGCCTCGCTTTCCCAGCAAATCACCGAAGCCTGGCAGGGGACCGAAATTGAGGTGCGGTGGCAGCTCTGGATGCGGGTGGGCAACCTATCCTAGCGGCTGAGTCCGGCATAGATGAGCTGTAGCCCTGCGCCAATTAGGAGCAGGAGAATAATCCGCCGAAACAGTTGAGCATTGATGCGCTGAGCTAGGGCAATTCCCAAACTTATCCCCAGCATCACGGCGGGAATGACCAGTAGAAACGTGGTTCCTACGGCTGCCGTTAGTCGATGCCCCAGAGCGTGACCGGTAATTACGGCGATCGCCGTTACCCAGAAGAAGCCCGTCAGGTTGCTCTTGAACTCAGCGGGCGTCCAGCCCTGGCAGTTGCCGTAGAACACAATGGGCGGACCGGGAATGTTGTAGCTGCCCGCCAGCAGGCCAGCCATAAACCCAAAACCATAGGCCCAGTTCGGTTTCCTCAGCGCAGGCAGCACCGGGCTCAGCAGCGAATACACCGCATAGCCCGCCACAATCAGCCCCAGCACCACCAGCGTCAGGCCCTCTGGCAAATAGTCCACCGTCAACAGCCCTATGGGAATGCCCAGCAGCGACGCCACCAGCAGCCGCAGCACGGTTTTGATATGAAAGGCGTGACGGTAGTAGGCCCAGAGCAGGGTATTGGTCAACATGCCGGTGACGGCCACCAGCGGCGCAACCACCTCTAGGCTGGCGGTGCTCACTAGAATTGGCATGGCCACCAGGGCAAAGCCAAAGCCAGCCACACCCTGCACAAAGGCGGCCAGGAAAATCGCCAAGACAGTAGCGATTTCAAATGTCATGCCGTTCTCCGATAAATTTCTTGGTGACCAACTGTTGCTGCGCTGGACGCAAAATTTTTACCGGGTGTAGCTTAACATAGCTTCGCATTAGCGGTGGACGGTGCGAATCACAAGTCCACACGAGAATCAAATCCGTGCCTAAGTGCCAGGTCGCACCGGCATGCTCAGATGCTTATAGCGCCACGCTTTCATGCTATGACATTCAAGAGGTGTGGAGCCCCCGTGTCGCAGGGGTTCCACACTCAAACCTTAGCCCGCAGGGCTATATAAGTAGGTGGCCACCAGTAAACGTAGCTATGGTGGGGTCGCCCCCCGCCGTGGGCGCACCCCACTGGCCTTTATTTATGATTTATTGCCATGTAAGTATAACAGCGTTGAAAACCCAAGGTTATAAAAACGGGGGAGCGCCCCCCGCGGGCGCGCCCCCCCGATTTTAAAAAAAAATATATTTTTA
>JBHJGR010000210.1:0-7201 GCA_050331615.1 Elainellaceae cyanobacterium | reverse complement strand
ACGCCAACCCTCCTCGTCTATCGAGGGGAAATTCAGCACCAGACGCTCAGGCACGAGCGCGTCACCGAAGGCGAAATTCGGGCCGCCCTGCGGCAAAGCGGATATGCAGCCATTGAGGACGTTGAAGCCATAGTACTTGAGACGAATGGCAACTTTAGCGTCATCGAACAAATCAAGCATCCCTCGGCTTCGGCCCTAGCGGATGTCAGCGGCTATTCCAGGGAAACGATGGCGGTTTAGAGGCTCTTGCCCTAAGCTAATCCCCCTTTAGTTCATGTTCCTGCCTCTTTTCGATGGCAGGATTTTTTTATGGGAGAGTTCGCAATTGCTCTTTGAAGACCCAGGAAAAATTCAGGAAGTTTTACTCGCCGATTCAGGTTATTTTCAAGTCAGCTTCAGGTTGGCACAATTAAATTCATGTTAGAAAACCGAGGGAGTGCCCCGCCAGGGCACTCCCCCGGTTTTCTAACCTTCGTTTTTCAACGCAGTTCTACTTAATGCAGAGAAATCTAATGAATAAAAATGACGTTCCATCCTGAAAATAGGATAAGAAACGACTGAGATAAATTTAATCAAAATCGTCAATATTGTTCCCGAAAACTATCAAATTGAAACCGTAGTAGAAAGCAGCCGAGTTGATATATTTCTCCTGGAGCTGACTTATGCAAACGTTTCGAGTCAATACAGTAAACGACATTATTGATGCAAATGATGGAGTTTTGAGTTTGCGGGAGGCGATCGCCAATGCGGCAAATTCCCCCGGAACGGACACCATTATTCTGGATACCATCAGTCCCATTATTCTTACCAGCGCCCTCCCCACCATTCGCTCTTTTAATGACCTGAATATTATTGGTAGCGGGAGCAATCGCCTGAGTGCTATCTCCGGCAATAATCAGCATCAAATCTTCTCCATCGACGGGGCCGACGTTCGCTTTGAAAACCTCACCCTCACTAATGGCCTGGCCCAGGGCGGAAACGGCAGTGGCGGTAGCGGCGGCGGCGGCGGTTTCGGGGGGGCGCTGTTCGTCGACGACGGCTCGGTGATTGTCGAAAACGTGTCTTTTCTGAATAACCGGGCGATCGGCGGCAGTAGTCTGCCCTTTTCTCCCATTTTTCCTGCCAATGGGGGAGCAGCCGGTGGCGGCGGCGGCAATGACTCCAGTCCGGGAAATGCTGGCAGCGGCGGGGGAGTCTCTGGTGGGTTTAACAACAATGCGGGCGATCGCGTCATCGGCGGTTCCCCCGGCAGCGGTGGCAGCCCGTTAGACGGTCGCGGCGGACGGCCTGGTACCGATGGCCGAGATCCGCACACGTTTCTCAGCGATAGCTTCGGTGCTGGCGGCGGCGGCGGTGCTGGCGGCGGCGGCGGTGCGGGCGGTTCTGGAGGGTTTGGGGGCGGTGGTACCGGTGGTCGAGGGGGCGAGGGTGGCGCCGGTGGCTGAGGTGGGGGCGGCGGTGGTGGTGGTGGCGGCGGTGGCGGCGGTGCCAACGTCCTGTTTGGGCAGGCTGGCACGGGTGGTCGCGGGGGCCTGAGTGCCGAAGGCGGAGCATTCGCCGGTCGGGGTGGAGATGGTCAGCGGGGCAGCAATGGCCGCTCCACCTTCCTGGGCGATGATCCGGGAACGGGCGGTCTCGGCGGCCTCGGCGGTGGCGGCGCGGGCCTGGGTGGTGCCATCTTTGTGCGGGCCGGAGCCAGCCTAGACATCGTTGACAGCCGCTTTGAGGGCAACTCGGCCATGGGCGGCAGCGGCTTTGAAGACGGAGAAGGAGTCGGCGGTGCCATCTTTGTGCAGGAGCCGGTTCTGGTGAGCGAGCTGGGCGGCGTGGTGCGCCAGCGTAGCTTGAGCTTCATCAACAACAGCGCCAGTACTTCAGACAGCGACATCTTTGGCGAAATTGAAGTTCTGCCATCCCCCGCCCTGGATCAAGATAATCCGCTGCTGGGCTTTGATGTCGGATTGAGAAGCACACCCACCTTTGTAGATGCCGATGCCGATGGGGACAAAGACCTATTTATCGGCGCACAGAACGGCACCATCAGCATTTCCCGCAACCGGGGCACCGCTACCAATCCCGACTTCCCGCCGCTGATCACGATTCGTGACCTGGGCACCAACAGTGCTCCGACCTTTGTGGACATTGATGGCGATGGCGATCAGGATCTCTTTGCTGGCGACACCTTTGGTAGAATTCACTACTACCGCAACCGGGGCACCGTCAATGCCGATAGCTTCGCGCCGCCCATCATCAATCCCTTTGGTCTGGTTGGTCGTGGCGGCTTGCTGCGACCAGACTTTGTGGATATCGATGGCGATGGCGACCAGGACGCCTTTATTGGCACTGCCAACGGTACCATCATCTTCTATCAAAACAGGGGCAGCCGCACCAATCCTGACTTTGTTCGGGGCAGCAATAATCCTTTTGGCCTGCAGCCCACTGTGGGCACCGCAGCTCCCAACTTTGTGGATGTGGGCAATGATGGCGACTTTGATGCCTTCATCGGCGCGTCGGATGGAACCACCCGCTACTTCGAAAACACGGGAACCCCCACCTCGCCGAACTTTGTGGAGCGTCCCTCCAGTTTCCTCAACAATGCTTTGCCGGATGTGGGCACCGACGCCGCTCCCTTTTTGGTGGACGTTAATGCCGATGGTTTTCTGGATGCCTTCATCGGCAACCAGAACGGCGTCATTAGCTTCGTGAATGCCGTCGTCAGGGGCGGCGAGTATCCCGTTCCCGTTAATCGAGGTGACGGAACCATTGTTCTGGGAGGCTTTGGCGGCGTTGGTCGCGGTTCTAATATCTCACCCGCAGACGCAGCGGTGGTGGATGAACTGCACTTCTTTGGGGAAGGCTTAACAGCAGAGAACCTGCTGCTCACCCAAAACGGTGAAGATCTGGAAATTAGCTTTGCGGGCATTACAGATACTCAGGTCATCCTGCGAGGCTTTGATCTGGAGAATTTGGATAATCTGCCCAACGGCGTTGGCAATATCCTCTTCGATGGCGACACCGAAATTCAGGACAGCTTTGACGTATTCGACGCCGATTCGACCCGTAGCCGCATCTGGAACCGCAACACCGTCACCTTTTTGAACGACTTAGACAATACGGTGCAGGGCTTTGACGAATCCGATGATGTCATTAACGGCCAGGGCGGCGATGACGTGATTTCTGGCCTCGGCGGCGACGATCTGCTGCGGGGCGGCGATGGTAATGACACCCTCATTGGTGGGGATGGTGATGACATCCTCGTTGGTGGCGACGGCATTACCACGATGATGGGAGGGGCTGGATCTGACCATTTCATCATCATGCCAGGTGCTGGCAGCACCACCATCACTGACTTCGGACTTGGAGATACCATAATGCTTGGCGATCGCACCCTCATTGGCTCAGCCTCCCTCCTCCAATCCGGCAGCAACACGTTGATACAGGCAGAAACCGGCCAGACTTTGGTGGAACTGGTCAATGTGCAGCTCGATGATCTGGCAGGACTGATTGCCTGAGAGTATCCATACAATTTTCACCTACCAACTATAGAAGGAGATTCCTATGCAATTTGCTTCCATTCCCTCAATCCCGCTCACCATTGATCCCGCTCGTCTCGCCCAAGACCTGGTTTTCATCAGCGCTGACTTGGAAGACGCGGAATGGCTGGGGGCGATCGCCTACCCTAGCGCCAAGGTCGTGCTTCTCGACCCCGACCAGGATAGCGTTGCTCAAATTACCCAGGCTCTGACGCTGGCAATTCAGCCCATCCGCAGCCTGCACATCCTCGCTCACGGCACACCCGGTCATCTGCACATGGGTTCGCCTGGACTGGGCCTGCAAACCCTCCCGCGTTATGCCAAGGAACTATTTGGCTGGCGATCGCACCTAGCCCAGGATGCTACGATTCTCCTCTATGGCTGCAACGTTGCCTGTGAGGCTACAGGGGAACATTTCGTCCATGCGCTGCATCACTTGACGGGAGCGGCGATCGCTGCGTCCACGACTCCCATCGGTCATGCCAACCAGGGGGGCAACTGGACACTGGACTACCAAATCGGCAATGTTCACCCCAGACTGGCTTTCCCCCGGTCGGTTGTTACTGCCTATGCCCACACGCTGGAGACGGCCACAGGAACCGCAGCCTCCATCGATTTCCTGGGTGCGGTGCGGCGAGCAGATGTAGGCTTCTTCAGCAACCCGACCTTTGCCGACATTGATGGCGATGGCGACCCAGATTTCTTTGCCGGGGATTCAGTCGGCAACGTCCACTTCATCCGCAACAACGATGACCTTGGTACCGCTCCTGATAGCCTGGTCAATCCCTTTGGTTTGCGAGACATCGGCAATCGGGTCGCCCCAACGTTTGTGGATATTGACGGTGATGGAGATTTGGATCTCTTCTCTGGTGAAACCTTTGGTCGGGTCTACTTTCACCGCAATATTGGCACGGCCACCAATCCTCAGTTTGCCGCTCCAGAGATCAACGCCTTTGGTTTAGGACGAGGTGGCGGATTGCTGAACCCCACCTTTGGCGACCTGGATGGGGACGGCGATCAGGACGCCATTGTGGGCAACGCCACGGGCAACCTGCTGTTCTTTCGCAATGTGGGCGATCGCTTCAACCCCAACTTTGTGCGGCAGCAAAACGAACCCTTTGGCCTGCAAAACGTGGGCAGTCAGGCGGCCCCGACGCTAGTGGATATCGGTAGCGATGGCGACCTGGATTTGTTTGTCGGCAATGACGATGGGGCTACTTTCTTCTTTGAAAACCGGGGAACGGCCACATCTCCACGATTCGTCGGCGAGGGTAGCGTGATTAACATTGACCCCAGCGGTAACCGGACGACCTTGCTTCGCCGCGTATTCGAAAGCGTCGATGGCGCGGCAGCTCCGACCCTGGTGGATCTCGATAACGATGGCGTCCTGGAAGCCTTCATTGGTCAGCAAAATGGCGGCATTTTGCAGAGTAGTATCACCCGATTCATGGGTGAGGTCAATATCGAGCCGATGATGCCCAATAGCGGTAGGGTGGTCAGGATAGGGGGGATCACGCCTCCCATTGGCAGGCCGCGTTCCATTGATGTCAGCGACTTCGTCCTTCTTCCCACGGACACTAGCAACTCCCTTGGGAGTGTTCTCCGGTTTGCTAATGGCATCGATATCCAGGGAAGAACCAATCAAATTCGCGGCACGGTTGGGGATGATCTGCTCCAGGGAGGCGACGGCGACGACACCCTCCTCGGTGGTCAGGGAGATGACCTTCTCAATGGTGGTCTGGGGAATGACACCCTCACGGGAGGTGAAGGAGCGGACCAGTTTGCGATCGCCCCCAATTCCGGCACCGACACTATCACCGACTTTGAAATTGGGATTGACACCCTCTCCTTCACTGGCGGCATCAGCCCCGATCAGGTTTCTTTCGTGCGGTCGGGCAGCAACACCCTGATACAGGGAACCGATAATCAAGTTCTGGCAGAGCTGGTGAACGTGCAGGCAAATGATTTGGCGGCAACGCTGGTCTAGTTCTGCGCAGGATGCAGCTTTAAATAGATATAGTCCTACGGGCTAAGGATTGAGTGTGGAACTCCCGCGACGCGGGAGTTCCATTTTTGCATGAAGACGCATGGGAAAAGTCCAGGCAGACAAGAGACTTAAGCCCCTTGTGTATGTAGCTTCACGGAGAAGTGTTGCCCGCAATCGTAAACAGCTATGACGGCTTGTTATGTTGCTGTGCTACTTTGCGAAAACACCGGGTACAATCGCAAGTTACGGTGCTACTTTGCGAAAACATGGGTCGCGATCGCAAGTTGATGTGCCACTTTGCGAAAACACGGGGAGCGATCGCAAGCAATAGGGTGGGCATTGCCCACCCTACACTTAACCGATACCTAGTTCGGATACATCATCTAACCGCAAATTCCCTGGTGCGGGCAAATGGCTATTTGTCCCTACGTCGTTGGGCTGGATTAACCGGGACCAGGTGCCGATTCCCGATTATCACCGGGGCTTTCCCAATATCTTGAGTGCGATCGCCGCAATCGGTATTCCCTTTGTCGCTTGGGGACTGATTGCCTTGGATTCATGGCCTACCCTGTTTGGCCTGATGCTCACCCTGGTAGGAAAGTTCTGGTTTCTGGATCGAATGGTGTGGCTCTACCACGATATGGGGGATGCAAACCCAGAGTATCGCAGCTGGCTTTATTGAAAGTGTAGGTAAGTAGCCCAGACTTGAGAAATTCAGCTAAGTACATGGCCATAGACTTATTGCTCCGAGATGAATCCGATCGAGACGGAGCGTCAACGTTTACTCATGGCCATCTACTTATATGGCCATTTGCCCCTACGTCATTGGGTAGGATCATTTTCAGAAATCTCCTTAACTTTCGTCGGTTAACCAGGGTGTTAGCGTAGGCGATCGGCTGGGAACATTAGTTACGGATCAGATATAAGTGGCCGTTCGTATCTCCGCTCCTATTCAGAGCTAAGCGTCGGTTTGCTGATCTCGCTAAGGCTATTTGGTCAGACCGACTCAGCTCATATCTGTTCTTACTTGTCTACTTCCAAGTCTTGCCCATCCACTACTCGTTTATCAGCAGATATTCTAGCCACGCTCATGCCCTCCGAGACGTGGGTCAGGTTCAGCATTCATCACGCGTATTGGGCCTAAGCCAGCTATATCCTAAGTCAGAGTGCCATCATGAGTCTTCACACAGCGCATAGAAAATTGATGTACTACGCAGTGCATAGCAAAGCGTGGCTAATTGATAGTCCCTGAGCAAGGAATTTGCTTAACGGCTTATCCACATCTAGCAAACAAAAGCAGGTGCATGATCGTTGCGATCGCGCATCAATTTCCTGATGCGTTTTCTTCTTATTTTCTCATTTCTCCATAGTAGGACAAGACCATGACCCATCCATCTGCCACCACTCTTCTATTCATCGATGCTCGCGTTGCTAACTATCAGGCGCTGGCCCAAAGTGCTAAGCCGGGCACCGAGGTCGTTATTGTTGAGCCAACGCTGGACGGGGTTAAGCAAATTACTCGAACATTAGCTGTGTACAGTAACCTCGCCAGTGTTCAGATCATTTCCCACGGTGATGAGGGACGGGTGCAGTTGGGTAATACGGTGCTCAGTAGCGAAACGCTGCCACAGTATCAGGCTCAGTTGCAGCAATGGGGGGCTGCCTTAAGCGAAAGCGGGGA
>JBHJGR010000209.1:0-6167 GCA_050331615.1 Elainellaceae cyanobacterium | reverse complement strand
GTGCGCCCCCAGCGGGGGCGCACACCCCCATAAGATGTAATTAATTGTGCTTGAGCACTTAATTTCTGCTTCTTCGTTCCCGCTTTTTCAGTTGCCGGACGAACATTCCTGGTAACTATCAAGCCAGTTACAGCCGGTCTCTAATAGGGTGTTAAGGTCAAGATTCCAAAGGACAACCGTGCTACCGTGCGTCGCGGCAATTTGGGGATGGTCTAGGTTTCGGCTGAAGCTGACATCCAGAATGGGAGAGGCATCGCGCTTTCGCAGGATCTTGATGCGATCGCCCTCAGAATTCCACAGTCTCACCGTACCATCATCTCCCGCTGAGGCGAGAATCTGCCCATCTTCGCTAAAGCTGATGCTGTGTATGACATCATCGTGCGCTTTCCAGGACCTCAATTCTTCCCCAGTAATGCTCCAGACTTTAATGATGCCATCTTCCCTGCTGGCGGATGCCAGAGTGCGATCGTTGGGGTTGAATTCAAGATCGGTAATTGTTTCCTCGTGACCTTCCAAGGAATCGATTAAAGTGCCGTCTCGTCTCCAGAGACGGATGACGTTATCTTCATCCCCAAACCCCAAAGTAGCAAAAATTTGTGCGTCGGGATTGAAGCGAATTAGCCTGATGGGTTGCTCCTGGTCAATCGGTGTTTCAAGCAGGTCGCCATCTAAACTCCAGAGCTTAACCGTGCCGTCGTCACTGGCGGAGGCGAGTACCTGTCCGCCTGAGCTAAAGCTAATGGTGATGCGACTTTCCAAATCAGGGTGGGCAATCCAGGCTTGATGCTCGCCACTGCTCGTATCCCATAATCGGATAGTGCGGTCCTGGCTAGCTGACGCAAGCAGCTCACCATCAGGACTGAAGGCAATGTCAGTAATTTGGCCCCGATGTCCTTCCAGGTCCGCGATCGGGGTGCCGTCATAAGACCACAGTTTGATGAGATGCTTTAAACTCGCTGAGGCAAGTATTTGTTTCTGAGGATTGAAAGCGACATGAGCAACATGGTCGTCGTGACCCTCCAGGTACTTAACTGCCTGCCCCAGTTGAGTTTCATCCAGGTTCCAAAGCCTGATTGACATGTCCCAACCCGCTGAAGCGAGAAGCCGATTATCTGGGCTAAAGCTGAGATCGGTCACTGGTCCTGCATGGCCTCTCAGCTCAGTTACGAGTGTGCCATCTGCAACCTGCCAGATTTTGATGACACCGTTTTGCCCTGTTGAGGCTAGCACCTGGCCATCTGACTTGAATTGAACGGACGTCACTTCCCCGCCGTGGCTCCAGGCATGACGCTGCTCCCCTGCAAGGCTCCAGTGTTTAACTGTGCCTGTTTCGTCTGCTGAGGCCAGCGTCTGACCGTCTGGGCTGAAGGTGACGGCCATAACTCTACTATCATGGCCATTAATCGTCTGAACAAGCTGCGGCTCCTGACCTGCCATATTCCAGATTTTCACTGTTCTATCCCAACTGGCTGAAGCCAGTAGCTGATTATCTGGACTAAAGCTCACGCTGGTAGCAACTTGTAGATGTCCCTGTAAAACTTTGGATTCTCCACTTTCCAGGTGCCAAAGTTTAATCTCACCCGTATCGCTTGCTGCAGCTAGAAGCTGACCGTTGCGGCTGTAGGCTAAATCGTGAATAATCGCATCGTGGTGTAGCGTTTCAATTTCCTCGCCTGCTAAATTCCATAGTCTAACTCTGCCATCGTAGTTAGTTAAAGCAACGGTCTGGCTATCAGGGCTAAACGTGACAGCTCTCACGCCGTCATCGGTGGAAATGGACTGATACAGGTTCCCACGGCGATCCCAGAGCTTAACCGTTCCGTCTGCACTTGCCGAGGCAATCAACTTGCCGTCTGGGCTAAAGCTGGTGCTATGAATCACATCATCATGGGCATCCCAGCGATGCTGCTCCTGAATTTGGGCCAGAACCTGGTTCAGGTTCGCGGCAACGCTGGTCTGAATCTCCGACAGACTACCGAAGTCGGTGACGTAGTTGATTGACTGAAGAACGGGCTCAGATAAGACTCGACGGAGCTGGTCAAACCTCTGGCCAGCCCTAACGCTTGCCAGCAGAGCATCAAGCTGATTGTTAGTGAGCCAGCGAGCGTCAGACAAAGCCACCAAATTTTCGATGTCTCCCCGCCTGATTTGAAGACCCTGGATAAAAAAGGTAATTGCGGCAGCACTGGACCCCAGGGCGATCGCCATAACAATCCCTCGAATTGACCAGCGGTTAAACCGACGCCGATAAATGCTGCGGCGGATGAATTTGATTTCTAGTTCGTTTAACCAGCTGTCAGCTGAGTTCAAAATCCGCTGCAGAGAATCGAGGCGATCGTTGGCATTCCACAAAAGCCCTGGCTTCTGGCTACGAACGGCCCAGTCTTTTGCCGCTGGGGTCAGCAAGCGCTGCAGGGCCAACGTCTCTTGCTCATCGGTTTGCCAGTGCTGCAGCTTTTCCCAGCCCTGCACCAGCGCATCATGGGCAGGCTCGATATAGGTGCCGCCGCTGGCATCCTGCCCCTGTACGAGTAATCGAGCTGCCGTAAAGCGCTGAATCACAGCCTCGACCCGCTGGCTTTCAGGGTCAGGATAGATTAATTCGGAATCGAGCACTCGTCTGCGGGCGGCTTCTCCCCCGCTAATGGTAATCATCCGCAGCATGACGTGGCGAATTGTGCTTGCATAGGCGGGATCATCAGCGAGTAGTTGGTGATACTCCTGGTCGGCTCGCTGGGTGAGCGATCCCACAACGCCGCCTAGGGCTTCGTAATCCTCTGCTGTTAACGCCCGATTATCGCTTCGCCGCTCCAGATACTTGAGGTACAGCTCACTGAGGGTAAAGGACAGTAACGGCAGTGCCCCCGGCATCTGCACCACTTCGTTGATGATGCGATCGACCAGGTCGTGAGGCTCGAAGTAAATGACCCGTTCCACGGCTGGCCCTTCGATCGCCTGCCGCAGTTCGTCCTGGGTCATGGGCGGCACGATGAATCGGCTCTGCATCCAGTTAGATTGCAGGATTGATGACAAGAATAAAGGCTCGAAGTCAGAGCGCAGCGTGAGGATTAGCCGCAGATTGGCAGGGGCACTGGCGATCGCCCCTTCCAGCAAACTCAAGAACTGCTGGCGCTCCTCTTTGTCGCGGCAGAGGGTAATCAGTTCTTCAAACTGGTCAATCACTAGCAGCAGCCGGACGTTTGGGTAGAGTCTTTTCCACAGAGCGGCGATCGCAGCGAGTTGATGCGAGGACCGCTGTAGGGCATCTCTGAGGCTGGGCGATCGCCCTTCCCCCTCTGACGCTGGCGGAGATTTGGCGTTTAGCTGGTCCAGGGGCAGGGCGTGGCGCTTCAAAAGGGACTGCACCGAGCTAGTCAGGGATTGGAGGGGCGATTCTCCAGGCCGCACAACGGGCAGAATTTCCCACTTGGAGTGGCCTGAGTCTTGCAGGCAGGGAATCAAACCAGCTTTTACCAGACTCGACTTACCCGTGCCCGATGCGCCCAGGACCACGGTCAGCGAGTGCTCACCGACAAAGGTCTGAAGCTGCTGGATCAAATGGCCTCTGCCAAAGAACAGGTCGGCGTGCTCCGGCTCAAATGACTCCAGGCCGCGATAGGGATTGTTGCTGGCGTCCAGGGGCGGTGCGTCTGGTAAGTTCAGCTCATGCCCCGGCACCAGGAAAACATACTCGCCCTTGTCGTGCTTTCTCAGGTGCCACAGTCCCGGTGTTTGCCGATGGGGGCTGTCTTCGGTGGCAGGCTCGATGCGATCGCGCAAATACAAATACAGCTCGGTTGCCGTTACCACGCCATCGCCCTGTTGACCGTTGGGGGAAACGGGCGATCGGTCCGCTGCCCCCTCCAGCGCATCCATCAGCGCCTCGGCAAAGGGGGAGTGCCGTCCGGTTTTGCCCCGACCACGGTGATCGGCCAGCGTCTCGTTGAGGATGTCCCAGGCCCGCTGGTCGTAGGCCGAGGAGGTCAGCACTTGCCACGCCGGGTCGCGAACGAAGCGGTCGTACCGTTCCCGGTAAACCACTGGGGCTTCGACCACGATGTCCCGTAGGCTGGACCAGCGGAAGGCACCGGAAAAGCAGCAGTCCAAAACCGCTAGCAGGTGGCGACAGGGCAGCTCCACCAGGGCATCGTGCAGATCCAGCATGGACAGCAGGGTATCGCTATCTCCCGATGCGGCGTCCTGGGGCACCAGGTATCCGGCAGGGCCATTTTCATTGTTTAGAGCAACGCCGTGACCGGCGAAGTAAAAGAGCAGGCGATCGCCCGGTTCAATCTCGTTCGGTAGCTTTTGCAGCAGTTGCTTGAGCTTTGCCAGGGTGGCGTCTTGGTTAAGCAAAAGGCGCACCTGATAGCCGTGCTTGGTGGTGAGCAGGTGGGCGATCGCCTCTGCATCGGGGGCAGCGGTTTTAAGTGGCGAAATGCCATTGTCATAGTCGTTAATGCCAATGACAATGGCCAGACTGTGGGTGAATTCTGACGACGTCATGGTAGATACTTTGGGGGCTTGTTCTTAAGCTACCGGATGGGTATTTCTAATCCGGAAAAGACCGTTTGAAAGTAACCCGGTGTTACATGAACATCAGCCTTTGCGTAATTCAAACAGGCTCTGTTTGGTATAAATACTGCGCAGGTGTTTCTTCACCGTAGCGGGCGTGATGTATAGTTCCGCTGCAATTTGCTTGTAGGTGAAGTTTTGGCATCGCAGCAGCCAAACCTCGGCTTCTCGGGAGGTTAAGCCATATTGCTCGATATTAACAGTCGCCAACTGTTGCGCCGTTTTCTGTCGGTCTTCCAGGATATTTAAGATACAAGGCTGGGGGAAATTACTGGCATTTAGCCAGCATGACCGAACCCGTAAAGTGGCAATTTGAGCCGTTGAAATTTCCAAGTCAATTACTGGAGTGTGATCAGAACGAGACGTTTGGTTTTCGATTAGTATCTGACACACCTGCCAAATTTCTTCAGGTACGATATCAGGCTGGGCGCGATCGCCGTTTAGCTCGGCACAGATGTCATGGGCGCAGGCATTGACCTGAATAATTTCTTTTTGAAGCGTCACAATCAAAATTCCATCAGTGAAGCTTTCGAGTATCTTTTGAAACAGCGTTTGATGGTGCGATCGCAGGTCTGCTTCATATTGGGCTACAGTATTCGCTGAAGTCGGAGCGATGGGTAATTGCATCAGCACAGTTAACGTCCTCCCTGTTGGTGATAATTCACCCTATTTGGGGGAAGTGCCCCGATGCCAATGCCGATGCCAAGCCACCGGATGCGTTTGAGCGCTGAGATTGCATCGATAGAAGCACCCTCAAAGCTGGGGGCATTCCCCGAACTTTTCCTGGGGACTGGGATGGACTACGGGACTCTGGGCAATTTAGGGAAGTAACTCGTAGGACATTAGCATTGCCATGCCCGTAAATCGAATCAGTACCACTTTTCTGCCACTGACCGTCTGGAGGTTATGGATTTGCTCGCTTAAGTTGACCAGAAGCTGGCGTTTTTAATTGACGTGGGGCCGGAGGAACGCTGCTCGATGGCCAAGCCGGGCGATTGCATCTGCCAAGTCGCACAGCCAGGGTGCTACCGTAATGGGGTAAGTCACCCAAGGCGTGTGCTGATGTGATGCCTAATGTTATTCAGCCGAACCAGGCTTATACCTTTGCTGATTATTTCACGCTGAATTACGACACTGAAGATGTGCTGTCTTATCGAATATTGAAGGGTTCGGGAACCGGATAAAACCCCTAGCTTCAGACATGGGAATACAGACGGTTCCCGCGCCAGATGAAATCTGGCAGTCTTATGCTGAATGTGATAGCGTAAGAATATGATAGTACATGAGTTCAAAATCAAAGCAAAACCTAGTCAATACAAAGCGATTGATGAGGCAATACTGACCGCTCAGTTCATCCGCAACAAGTGCTTGCGCTACTGGATGGATAACAAAGGGGTGTCAAAGTATGACCTCAATAAGTACTGTGCTGTGTTGGCGAAAGAGTTCAGCTTTGCCGATGAACTCAACTCGATGGCACGTCAAGCTAGTGCGGAACGTACATGGAGTGCTATCAGTCGCTTTTACGATAACTGTAAATCTGGAAAGCCAGGAAAAAAGGGGGTCCCAAAGTTCAAAAAGCATTCTCGTTCAGT
>JBHJGR010000208.1:0-18097 GCA_050331615.1 Elainellaceae cyanobacterium | reverse complement strand
CTTGGATGCTTCCACTCACCCTGGGGGTTCAAACCAGTTCTATTGTACCGCACTGGGCAGACTGCTAGACTTCGCCCAGCGCGGGAACCATCTGTATCCCCATGTCTAAAGCCAGGGGTTTTATCCGGTTCCCGAACCCTTAAATATTCGATAATTGACTGCTTGGCAAGGGCAAATGGCCATTTGCCCCTACCGGCGTTGGGGCGACAGATACGACGGGCTTATATTTCCCGCCAGATTATATGGATAAAGGTAACAAAACTTATACATACTCTCAGGTTTATTTCGGATTTACCCTATGATCACTGCATGAATCTCGAATAATCTCGCTGGCGACTGCTACACACTTTTTAATAAATCAGTTGCGTGGTCCCAAAAGGATTTAACCTAAAAGCTGAGTTGATCACCCCTGAAGCAGTTACCTCAGCAATTCTGGAAAGTTCGTGTTCAGCAATCGATGGGCGATCGCGCTTTCCAGATGCCGTAACCACATGTCCGCTTTGATCATGCTTAGACCCTATCTGAAAACCCGTTGCGGGCTTTGATTCCAAAACTCTGGCGAGTTGTCGGGTAGGCACTTAACCATGCTGGGTGGCTCTAGGCTGGGTCGATCTGTTCTAGAAACCTAATTCGCAAACTCCGTCAGGGGTTTCGGATCAGCACTAAATACGAAGTTGATAACCGCTATTGTAGGGAGCTTTTGAGAACCAATGAGTGTAACGGCAAGTGGTGGAAGCTCTGTTGCGCGTCCGCAGCTCTATCAAACCTTACCCGTGTCGACCATCGTCCAGGCCGAGCAGCAAGATCGCTTCCTGGGTCGGGGAGAACTGGGTGAACTGTCTAGCTTCTTTAGCTCCGGGCTAAAGCGGCTGCAAATTTCAGAAACTCTTACTAAAAACTCCGAATTAATCGTCTCGCGCGCAGCAAACCGGATTTTTGTCGGTGGCTCGCCCATGGCCTATCTGGAAAAACCCGAGCCAGAAAAGGTCGCCATGACGGTGGGCGGCACCGCAATGGATACCCAAGAATCCATGAAGCTGGGCACCGCTACCTATGTAGAAAGCCGGGGTGGCTTTTTGGAGGGGTTGCGATCGCTCTTTAGCGCCTCCTCTGGTGGTCCGTCTCCTGCTGGTTTTCGCCCCATTAACGTCGCCCGCTACGGCCCCAGCAACATGCAAAAGTCCCTGCGGGATTTGAGCTGGTTCCTGCGCTACATTACCTACGCGATCGTCGCGGGCGACCCCAATATCATCTCCGTTAACGTGCGCGGCCTGCGGGAAATCATCGAAAACGCTTGCTCCGGCACGGCCACTCTGGTGGCACTCCAGGAGATGCGGCAGGCGGCTGTAGGCTACTTCAAGCAAGACGCGGAAAGCGCCGAGATCGTCAACCGCTATTTTGACGTTCTCATCACCGAGTTCGAGGCTCCGACGCCTTCCGATAAGCTGCGGCAGCGCCCCTCCGATGACCAGCAGGGCCTCCAGCTACCGCAGATTTACTACAACGCAGCGGAGCGGCGGCCCAAGTACGCCATGAAGCCGGGGCTGTCGTCCTCTGAGAAGAACGACGTGGTGAAGGCGGCCTACCGTCAGCTCTTCGAGCGGGACATCACCCGCGCCTACTCTCTGAACATCTCCTTCCTGGAGTCTCAGGTGAAGAACGGCGACATCTCCATGAAGGAGTTCGTCCGTCGTATGGCCAAGTCGCCCCTATACCGGAAGAACTTCTACGAGCCCTACATCAATAGCCGGGCGCTAGAACTCGCCTTCCGCCACATTCTGGGTCGTGGCCCCAGCAGCCGGGAGGAGGTGCAGAAGTATTTCGCCATCGTCTCCGAGGGTGGACTGCCTGCCCTGGTGGACGCCCTGGTAGACTCCCAGGAATATGCTGACTACTTCGGGGAGGAGACCGTCCCCTACCTGCGGGGTCTGGGCCAGGAAGCTCAGGAGTGCCGCAACTGGGGACCGCAGCAGGATCTGCTCAACTACAGCGCCCCCTTCCGCAAGGTGCCCCAGTTCATCACCACCTTTGCGGCCTACAACCAGCCCCTGCCCGACCAGCACCCCTACGGCTCCGGCAACGACCCGTTGGAAATCCAGTTTGGTGCCATCTTCCCGAAGGAGACCCGCAACCCCAGCACCAGCCCTGCGCCATTCAGCAAAGACACCCGCCGCATCCTGATTCACCAGGGTGCCAGTATCAACAACCAGCTGAGCAATCCAGGGGCACGGGGCGAGTTTCCGGGTTCCCTTGGTCCCAAAGTGTTCCGGCTGGATCAGCGTCCGTTCTCGGGCCTGAGCAGCCAGCGCAACGCTACCGAGAGCGTCAAGTATTCCGAAAGCTCCACCCAGGCAGTGATTCGGGCAACCTACCTGCAGGTCTTCGGGCGAGAGCTGTACGAAGGGCAGCGCCTCAAAGTGGCGGAGATCAAGCTGGAGAACGGCGAGATCACCGTGCGGGAGTTTGTGCGGATGCTGGCCAAGTCCGAGGTCTTCCGCAAGATGTACTGGACTTCGCTGTACGTGATGAAGGCAGTAGAGTACATCCATCGGCGGCTGCTGGGTCGCCCCACCTACGGGCGGCAGGAAACCAACCGCTACTTTGACATCTGCTCCAAGCAGGGCTTCTATGCCCTGGTAGACGCCATCATCGACAGCCAGGAGTATGTTGAAGCCTTTGGGGAGGACACCGTTCCCTATGAGCGCTATCTAACGCCAGCCGGGCAGGCGATGCGATCGCTCCGGGTGGGCAGCATTGGCACCACGGCCACCAAGGTGGTCAAGGAAGAGACGCCTCGCTTTGTGGAACTGGGCCAGGTGGCAGAAACTCGCACGAATCCAGACATTCAGTTCCGTATTAGCCAGGGCGTCAGCCAGCAGCGCCAGCAGACCAAGGTGTTCAAGCTCACCTCCCTGGTGGAAAAGGCGATCGTGCAGCAGGTAATCCAGGCGGCCTACCGTCAGGTATTCGAGCGGGATCTCGATCCCTACATCGTCAAGAACGAGTTCACCAGCCTGGAGAGCCGTCTGCGGAACGGGGAAATCAGCGTCAAAGAATTCATTGAAGGTTTGGGAACGTCCAGCCTCTACATCAAAGAGTTCTACACCGCTTACCCCAATACCAAGGTGATTGAGCTGGGGCTGAAGCACTTCCTGGGGCGTGCCCCTCGGGATCAGGCGGAAATCCGGATGTATAACCAGATTCTGGCCCGCCAGGGTATCCGCAGCTTCATCAGCGCCATCATGAACAGCATGGAGTATGCTCAGGTCTTCGGAGAGGACACGGTTCCCTACCGGCGCTTCCCCACCCTGCCTGCGGCCAACTTCCCCAACACGGAGCGGCTGTACAACCAGCTCACTAAGCAGAGCAAGGAAATTGTGGTTCCCAGCTTTGAGCCGGTAGCCCCCCGTAGCTAGAGGTTTGTTGGGAAATACCCGTTCGTGGGGGCGAAGCATTTGGATAGAAGTCTATTGATTTCATCAAAGGTTAATCCCAAAGGCTTCGCCCCTACCGTAAATTTTGTGATGGGCCAGGTGCCATTGGGCACGTGGGTCACTTTGCAGTAGGCAAAAGCTGGCAAATGGGGAAGGGCGATCGCCCCCACCCCAAAGGCTCGCTTCACGCTGATTTAGCGAAATATGAGGACGAGTATTACAAAATATTGCGAGGAACTATAGAGTGTGAACGTCATGCCGCAAAATATTTGCGGAAGGTCGCTGAGCTTAGTGTCCTATCGTTCCCCAATCTGCTGCTAGAGTTTCAAGGAACGCCAGATATCGGCCAAGCGGTATTTGGAGCCAGACCTACCGCATTTTTGAAGAGTCTTTAAGCTAAGAGTCCCTCAGAAGTGTCGGTATAAGCCCGGCTCAACGCCCAACCAAGCACCAGCACGCAATCATTCTGGTTTATTTTTTCGGAGGAATCCTCGATGAGCATTGTCACGAAATCAATCGTGAACGCCGACGCTGAGGCTCGTTATCTCAGCCCTGGCGAACTGGATCGGATCAAGAACTTTGTTTCCTCTGGTGAGCGTCGTCTCCGCATCGCTGAGACCCTGACCGGCTCCCGTGAGCGCATCGTTAAGCAAGCAGGGGATGCCCTGTTCCAGAAGCGCCCCGACGTTGTTTCCCCCGGTGGCAACGCCTACGGTGAAGAAATGACCGCCACCTGCCTGCGCGACATGGACTACTACCTGCGCCTGATCACCTACGGCATCGTTTCCGGTGACATCACTCCCATCGAAGAGATTGGTATCGTTGGTGTTCGCGAGATGTACAAGTCGCTGGGTACCCCCATCGAAGCCGTTGCCCAAGGCATCGCTGAGATGAAGAACGCTGCCACCTCCATGATGTCGGCTGAAGACGCGGCTGAAGCTGGTTCCTACTTCGACTACGTCATCGGTGCCATGCAGTAAACCGTTGCTGCTCGGATGGGCTGCTTATGCGGCTCGTGCGGGTCAATGGCTTACTCACCCAATCATGCAATTCTAGGAATTTTCTAGGAATTTAGGAAAACCAAAACTATGCAAGACGCAATTACCTCCGTAATCAACTCCTCTGACGTTCAGGGCAAGTACCTGGATGGGTCAGCCATGGACAAGCTGAAGGGCTACTTCCAGACTGGTGAACTGCGCGTGCGTGCAGCCACCACCATCAGCGCCAACTCTGCGGCCATCGTGAAGGAAGCCGTTGCCAAGTCTCTGCTGTACTCTGACATCACCCGCCCCGGCGGCAACATGTACACCACCCGTCGCTATGCTGCCTGCATCCGCGACCTGGACTACTACCTGCGCTACTCCACCTACGCCATGCTGGCAGGCGATCCGTCCATCCTGGATGAGCGCGTGCTCAATGGCCTGAAGGAAACCTACAACTCCCTGGGTGTGCCTATCGGTGCGACCGTGCAAGCTATCCAAGCCATGAAGGAAGTCACCGCTAGCCTGGTTGGCCCTGACGCTGGCAAGGAAATGGGTGTGTACTTCGACTACATCTGCTCTGGCCTGAGCTAACTAAAGACGGAAGGGAGAGGAGAGAGCCTTTTCTCTAGCCTTTGTCTTTCATCTTGACTGAGGGCTGGGCTGATGGACCTGAACCCAAATGATCAGTGGCTAGCAGTGGGTTGGCTTTGATGATTTGGGCGATCGCTTAAACCCGGCCCTCTTGTCATGAAAATCCTCAATAAAAACGAAGATAAAATTCGCCGAAGCTTATTGCCGACTTACTGAGCTGAATTGACCCAGAGGTGATGTCTGCACCTCCAGCGTTTCAGGAAAAAAAGCTTCAGGAAAAAAGCTTAAGATATACGGCATAAGGGCCAGCATTGACGGCTGGCATTGATCACTGGCATTCGATACTACCGGCATTTAGGAGAGTTAAGCCCATGCGCATGTTCAAAGTGACCGCCTGCGTCCCCAGCCAGACCCGCATCCGGACCCAGCGTGAGCTACAGAACACCTACTTCACCAAGCTGGTGCCCTACGGCAACTGGTTCACCGAGCAGCAGCGCATCCAGAAGATGGGTGGCAAGATTGTGAAGGTGGAGCTGGCAACCGGCAAGCCCGGCATGAACACCGGCCTGGTGTAGGCATTTGATTCTGATATAATTTTGTCCGTAATTTGTAGGGGCGAAGCATTTCGGCAACACGCCTGGGAGGCATCCAAAGGTGACTGCGAAATGCTTTGCCCCTACGGTTGTTAATCTTCGGGTATTATTCTGCGATCGCCCCAACCGTGATTCTGCGCTACCTCTTCCCCTTCATCGACCTGTCCGTCAAAAGCTGGGCACGGGATGCCCGGATTCTGCGCTGGCTGACGCTGCTGTGGCTGGCGGTGGGGCTGCTGGTGCTGTTCTCGGCGTCCTACATGGTGGCAGAGTCAGAGTTTGGCGACGGGCTGTTCTACTTCAGAACCCAGCTCCTCTGGGTGTTTATCGGGCTAATTGGCTTCAACACCCTGGTGCATGTGCCGCTGCGGTATATTGTGGCGATCGCCGATTTGATGCTGCTGGTCATCTTCGGCCTGATTATCATCACCCTGTTACCCGGCATGGGCACCACTGCCTACGGAGCGACCCGCTGGGTGGCGATCGGCTCGTTCGGGCTACAGCCTTCGGAGCTGATCAAGCCATTTCTGGTGCTCCAGAGTGCCCGTATCTTTGGCCGCTGGCATCAGTTGCGCTGGGTGGTGCGCATTAGCTGGCTGGTAATCTTTAGCCTGGTACTGGGCTGCATTTTGCTACAGCCCAACCTGAGTACGGCGGCGCTCTGCGGCATGGTGATCTGGTCAGTGGCGCTGGCGTCGGGGCTGCCTTTCCGGTACGTGGGGGGCGCGGCCCTGGGGGGGCTGATGCTGGCGACAATCAGCATTAGTATCCATGACTATCAGCGGCGGCGGGTGATTTCTTTCCTCAACCCCTGGAGTTCCCCCAGCGGGGACGGCTACCAGTTAATTCAGAGTCTCCTGGCCATCGGCTCTGGCGGAGCGTTTGGCACGGGCTTTGGCCTTTCCCAGCAAAAGCTGTTCTACCTGCCGATTCAGCACACGGACTTTATCTTTGCCGTCTTTGCTGAAGAGTTTGGCTTCATTGGCAGTTTGCTGCTGCTAATCTTTCTGGCAACTTACGCTACCTTTGGCCTGCGGGTAGCTCTCAAAGCGCCCAACACCACCTATCAGCTCGTCGCCATCGGCATTGTGGTGCTGCTGGTGGGGCAGGCGCTGCTGAACATCGGCGTCGCTACGGGGGCACTGCCCACCACGGGGTTGCCCTTCCCGATGATGAGCTATGGCGGCAGCTCCATGATTTCTAGCCTGGTGGCGGCGGGGCTGCTGGTGCGGGTGGCACGAGAGGGGAGCGGTGGCAAAGTGGTGGCATTGACGCGATCGCGCCCCAAACGCTCCGGTTCAAAAATCTCGTGACATCCAGCCCATGCCATCACAGATCGTCACCGCCCACTACCTGGAAATGCACAGCCCCGCCGAGCTGCAGGCGAAGGACAACGGCGATCCAGATTTCCAGGTCATCGAATGTCAGATCAAGCAGTACCCGGTCAATCGCTTCCTCTATCGCTTCGTAGGAACGGCCTGGCAGTGGACGGGCAAGCTGGCCTGGACCGACGACCAGTGGCGAGATTACGCGGAATCCGATCATCTGCGCACCTGGGTCGCTTACAAGCTGGGTAGTCCGGTGGGGTACTATGAGCTGCGCTGGGAGGGCGATCGCCAAATTGAGCTGGCCTACTTCGGTTTAGCCGAGCGGTTCATTGGTCAGGGGCACGGCGGCTACCTGCTGAGCCACGCCATTCAGTCGGCCTGGGACTGGGGAGCACAGCGGGTTTGGGTCCACACCTGTAGCCTGGATCATCCCCATGCGCTGGGGAACTATCAGGCCAGAGGATTCAAAATCTACCGGGTAGAAACTGAGGAGAAAAGTCAGGTGGAGAGCTGATCCAGCAGCCCCAGCATCTCTCGCTCAAAGGCGACCTGGGCGCGGTTGGTTCTGCCGCCGATGTAGAGGCGATCGCCCCGCCGCAGTGCCCAGACCTGAGAGTGGGAGACGTAGCTCATCACCACCCCCAGCATCAGCAGACCAAACCCGGCATAGACTACGGGAATGCCCGGATCGGCTTTGATTTGCAGTCCCGTGCTGCCGACGATTTCCTGTAAAGTCAGCCGCACGCCACCCAGCTCGGCGGCCATCCCTTGCCGCAGGGTGCCGATCAGGTCGCCCGCCATGTCGTAGACAAAGACGGTGCCCTGGAGATCCTTGGCGACCACGGCGATGCCCTCGCTCATGTCGGGCTTGATGGGCACCCAAGTGCCCCAGATGCGGCCCTGGGTGGGGCTATCGAGCTGGGCCATAGGGAGCTGGAAAATGGGGCTGTTATTGACCCGGACTTTGATGGCGGCGATCGCCCAATCGGCCTGGTAGAAAGTAACGCCCTCGTACCGCAGGGGCTGGTTAACGTGAATCACCTGATGATCCAGCTCTGTTCCCGCTGCATCCACCACGGACAGGTCGGAGTAAAACTGGTCGATGACGCCCTCTGGCGTGTAGTCGATCCAGAAGCGATTCACCCGCACGCCCCAGTCTTTGGGAATCTGGGCGGCAGCCCAGGGACCCGCTTCAAAGACGTTCCGCACCTGGAAGGTCGCGCCGCTGGGCACCATCTCCTGGGCAAAGAAGCCGGTCATGGCCCCCAAGATCGCTCCGGCCAGGATCAGCAACATGCTGGCATGGACGATGATGGGGCCGATGCGTCCCGCCAGTCCTTTACGGGCGTAGAGGGCATCACCGTCCTGAAACACCCGGTAGCGCTTTTGCCGCAGCAGCGGCTGGAGCTGCTCAAAGGACACTGTATGCTCCAACTCCGCACTGAGGGCCAGCTTCTGGAACTGGCGGGGCTGGCGATAGAACGACCAGCGGCGAGCGGCTCCCAGGGCGGGAAACTGGCGAGTGAAGGTACAGGCCGTGAGGCTCGCCCCAAAGAAAATCAGCAGGGACAGGAACCACCAGGTGCGGTAGACGTGATCCAGCCCCAGAATCAGCAGCACTTTCCACGAGAGGAAGCCAAACAGGGCCGGATCTTCGGGGTAGTTTTGCTGGTAGAAGGTCAGGGACTGGCCCTGCTCGATGACGGTACCCAAGATGCTGAAAGCGGCGATCGCCAGCAGCAGCACGATGGCCAGCCGCAGATCTGCCAACAACGGCAGCAGCTCACGCTGGAAGTACCGCTTGAGCAAAGACCGGGGTGAACTGGTTTCATTCCTGGTCTGGTCAGGCGAGGGACTGGCTGGCTGCGGCTCTGAAGTGGGGGTATCAGGGGTATCGGTGCGGGGGGATTGATCCAAAGTCATGGCGTCAAAGTTGCGGAAAACGGCGGACTCAGTCAGAATTCGGCTCAGTGAGGATCGGGAATTCCAGAATCCTAAAAGACAGCTGCGGGCACCAGACGCGTCAGCAGAGTAAACACGCCAAAGCCGATGAGAATGGCTCCACTGGCGGGGGTCACCCAGCCGGACCAGCGGCGGATCTCCAGCAGCTTCTTGATGCTGGCGGTGAAGGTGCCCGCCACCACCAGGGGGGCTACATAACCGGCGGTGTAAGCAATCAGCAGCACACTGCCCAGCACCGGGTCCTGCGTTGTAGAGACCCAGGCCAGCAGCGAGGCCAGCACGGGGGTGCTACAGGGAGAGGCCACTAGGCCAAAGGTGAGGCCCAGCAGATAGGAACGGAGGCTGTCGGGCATATCCTGGGTAATCCAATCGGTCGCCCCCAGGGAGGGCAGGCGCAGGGGCAGCAGCTCCAGCAGGTTCAGCCCCATGAGGATGGCGATGATGCTGACGACGATGGGCAGCCCGATACCGACCTGGCCGTAGACCCGTCCGGCGATCGCCGCTAAAATTCCCAACCCCGCTAAGGTCGTGGCTAGCCCCAGGGCAAACCAGGTGGATTGCAGGGCCGCCTGTACCCGCCCCTTGGCCTCATAGCCGCCGATGTAGCCGATGGTGATGGGCAGCATGGAGAGCATGCAGGGGGTGAGACTGGTGGCCAGTCCTGCTAGAAAAATAATGCCGATGCTGAAAATGCTGAGGTGACTGAGCTGACCGGCGACGACCGCGTCAGCGAACTGTTCCAAATTGTAGAGCCAGGTTTGGACGGCTTCCATGGGGAATCGGTGAACCACTCGATGTGCTGCTTTCTCATTGTAGACACTCAGGTCGTCACCCCTGGGGCTGATTTGGGCGTTGCTCAATGGTGGCGTGAACGGCGATGTTGAGGTGTCTACGCCGGGGAGATTTTTGAATAATGATCCGACCTGATCACGTAAGGGCAAATGGCCCTTTGCCCTTATAGCCCTACGGGCTAAGGTTTGAGTGTGGAACCCCCGCGACGCGGGGGTTCCACACCTCTTGAATGTCCTAACGTGAAAGCGTAATGCTATACCGACCGTTCAACTGGGGGTAGCGTTTTTTCCGGGGAACGACTGGGCGCAAATGCCATTTGCCCCTGCGGAATTTATGCCGGTGCCGCACCAGTGTTAGGATCTCAGCGAATTATTCGACTGGCTATCCCTATGACTGACGCTGCACCTACCAACACACCCACGGCTGAATTTGCGCCATCTGCCCCGCCGGTAGAGAGATATGGGGAACGGGCGATCGCCGCTGGCGAACTGACCACCTTTCCCAACCCCCGGATCGGACGAGCCTACACCATCGACATTACGCTGCCGGAGTTTACCTGCAAGTGCCCCTTCTCCGGCTATCCCGACTTTGCCCAGATCCACATCAGCTACATTCCCGACCAGAAAGTGGTGGAGCTGAAGGCGCTGAAGCTGTATATCAATAGCTATCGCGATCGCTACATCTCCCATGAGGAAAGCGTCAACCAGATTTTGGACGACTTTGTCGCCGCCTGCCAGCCCCTGGAAGCGACGATCGAAGGCGATTTCGCGCCACGGGGCAATGTCCATACGGTCATCAAGGCCAGATTTTGTCAAGCTGAGTTGAACCAGGATTAGGGAAGCTGGTAGCAGACGAGCTGTTCGTCGGGGCGGGCGCTGGGGTCGATGATCTGAACGCGATTGGCCTGGCAGAGGTCATCGATCGCCTGACGAATCTGGGTTTCTGAGAAGCCAGGGAACTGGCCCTGAGCCGTCTGAAGCATGATTTGCAGGCCCAGCAGCTGGTGGGTTTTGACCAGATCCAGCAGAAATTCCTGGACGGGCTGGAGGTCGGCGTCTGGCTGAATTTTCGAGGATTTTGAGGATGGTTGGGCTGGGGGGCGCGATCGCCCCGCCACCAGCCGCAAATCCTGCAATACCCGCAGGTCCTGGAGCACGCCGGACTGGCGCGTCAGGCTCTCCAGATCCTCAATGCCCACCACCTGCCCTGCCACCACCAGTTCCCCAGCGTAGGCGGCATTCACCAGGCTGTGGTAAGTCGCCAGCCCATGCACTGACGCCAGATCGGGACGAATGCGGATATGGGCACCGTCTGCAAAAATCGACTGGTAGATCTCATAGCCCTTGCGTCCCGGCTTGCCGATGCCTTCCCCCCGAATCAGGTAGAGGGTCTGGCACAGCCCCAAATTCACCGTCCGCTGGCAGGCGTTCATCACGTGATAGAAGGTGGTCATATTCGGATCTTCGTTCCAGGCGACGCCGATGCGTCCCGCCTTTTTGCCGCCGTCATAGCTGCAGGAGTGGCTGCCGTAGGTCTGGCTGGGCAGCAGTCGGGGCCGGATGCCCTCCACCTCCAGGGCCGCCAGGGCTTCCTTCAGCATCTGGATCAGTTCTGGGGAGGCAAGCTGGCGGATACGGGTGATGCGCTTCTCCACCGCGTTGAACTCCTTGCGCCACACCAGACGAAAGGCGGCGATCGCATCTTCCTCCCCCGATAACGCCGGTTTACCCGCATCCTGGGACTCGACTGCCGTCTCTCGCTCAATCTGCGTCCAGATGGAGTCCTCACCCGCCCGACCCAGCTTGTAGGTCTGCAATAGACGCCGCCCCAGCTCCAGGGCATTGCGGGGATGGGTTTTGCCGCCAGGAAATTTCTGCTCCAGGGCCGCCGCTGCCAGGGGATAGATGGGGGAATCGGGCGCAGGAGCTGCCTGCTGGTGTAGAGGCACCAGGCGACTGGCCCACAGTTCCCGGGCCTGATCCAGGGAGATGGGCTTGAGGGCGACTTCGGCATCGATGCGGGCGCGATCGGCGGGCTGCACCCGGTCGGCATTCTGGCGCAGGGTGTTGGTAATGATGCTAATGATGATGAAAAAGCTCTTCAGCCCCTGGTTATGGATACAGGAATTGACGTTGAACAGGGCCTGTAAATCAATGCTGCCGTCGCTGGTGCGGGCGATGTTGTCGAGCTGGTCAAAACAGAGGACGATGGGCTGGGTTTCGGCAGCGATGCGGCCAAAGTTGGCCAGGATTTTCTGGGCGGCATCTTCTGTGTCGATGGACTGCTTCACCTTCAGCAGCTCCAGGCTCTCCTCGTCCAGGTCGTCTCCCCGCAGCCACTCACTGGCCAGGGTGTAGCGCTCTGGGTCTAGCAGGTCGTAGAGGACGCCAAAGAACTCGGTGGCGTTGTAGATGCCTGACGGATACTCGCTCTTGAGCTTACGGACAAAGCGCTGCCGCTCCGTGAGCAAGACCCATTGGGTGATGTCCCACTGGCGAAAGATGGACAGGCTCTTGAGCCAGAGCAAAAGCTGGGAATCTGCCTTGCCCTCCGGCACGTTGAGCAGGCTATCCACCGTGTAGCGCAGCACGTGCCGCCAGATGGCCTCACTGTCTGGAAAGGGATCGATGTAGGCAAAAAAGGCTGTTTGATTAAGCACCCGCTTCAGCCGTCCCAGCAGGTAAGACTTGCCCGACCCCGAATCGCCATACAGCAGCAGGGTGCGGGTGCGGTGATCCTGCCCCACCTGCGCCAGCACGGCCTCGATTTGGGCGATCGCCCCCTGGTGGATCGACGCCACCTCCAGCTGGGGATCGTACCGCTCATGCCAAAAATTTCCCGGTTTAAACGTGGCCGGATCAAAGGGATTGACGGCCTTGCGCAGGAGCTGATCGATGGAGGAAGTCATGGTAAAGGGAGGGAGTACAGGGGGAAGCAGAGCAGGCAGCAGCAGGAGAGCAGGGAGTCGCAAAAAGCATTCATCTTGTCAAGATAAACCCTTCCAGCCTCAAATCCTACCCATCTACACAC
The DNA here is from genome assembly GCA_050331615.1 of Elainellaceae cyanobacterium. Lineage (GTDB taxonomy): Bacteria > Cyanobacteriota > Cyanobacteriia > CAKZMO01 > CAKZMO01 > JAYKGU01. The sequence goes on along the minus strand of JBHJGR010000208.1, from coordinate 5,384 downwards.
CTATCCATCTCCCCATCTCCCCATTCCCCCACGCACCCATCCACGCACCTATCCATCCACCACGGTTAGAAAAAACAGCGGTCCCCCAATATCCTGGGTAATCCCGGCATTAATCTGCTCCTGGGTGTAGGCGATCGCCTCCTGCAGCGAACTCAGCTCAACCCTGTCCTGCCGCTGGAGACGATACAGCGCCTGATCCAGCTCATCCCGGTTGAGGGGAGGCTGCACCGCCTGCCGCAGGTAAAACAGGGGCAGGTAGTTATCCGTCCCCAGCTCGTGGTTCAGGTCGCCGATGACTTGCAAAAGCTGGTCATCACTCGGTTTGGCCGAGCTGCGCCAGCGCAGGCGGGAGGGTAGGGCGGTGCCGTTTGGGTGCTGCTCGGCGGCGTGGGCCTGCCGCAGGAAGGTGAGGTAGTGGCTGAGCTGGCTGAGGCTGATGGTGGCGTTGCCCTGGGGGCTGTACTCGTGCTGGAGGAAGGTCTGTCCCTGGTCGGTGAGCCACACCTCCTTGACGGCAGTCTCCGTCTGGATCAGGCCCCGCTCCGCCAGACCCTGAAGGATCTCCTGCCGCTGGGCTGCCCCCACCCGCTTCAGGGCCTGGGCAGGGGTGACGGCTTCCTGGGCGCAGGCTTCCAGCACCGCCAGCTCTACGTCGCTGATGGGCAGTTGGGCCGCCTCGATCTTCAGCAGAGCTTTGCCGGGGGGAGCAATCTTAAAGCGCACGATCTCTTCTAAACAGTCGATGTGGCCGCGATCGCACAGTTGCCGAAAGGCCCGATTGCGCACGGTGGAATTATCGGTGGGGCGAATTTTAGCCAGGGGGGCGCGATAGTCGGGATGGCCCAACAGCGTCAGCAAAAACTTCAGCTCGCTAATGTCCACGCGATCGCCCTCCTCAATATCCAGGTCCGTCCAATAGGTTAATCCTACAGACAGAATCCAGCAAAGCGTGCTTGAATAGCGTTACGCCCGTTCATCTCCTCGATTCGGTAGTGCCTGCGTGAATTTTCCCTCCCAGCCCAACCTTGTTCTGACGCCCCAGCAGCTCGAAGACTGGATGGCCCAGGCTCGTTCCCAGGCGAAATCGGGCCGCCTGCCTACCTACATTGCCAAGCTGGCGATCGCCCAAGCTGACTGGTTTGCCGCCCACGTTCGTCTGCTCAACGGCACCACCTACGCTGTGGGCGGCACCCAGCTCACCTTTGCGCTGATGAGCGTGATTAAGCCGCTGCTGCTGCTCTATCTATTGGAAACCCTAGGGGCGGAACCCATCTGGTCCCGCATTGGCACCCTGCCGTCCGACCAGTCCTTCAACTCCATTGCCCAGCTACAGAAAGATCAGGGCTTTCCCCGCAACCCCATGCTCAACAGTGGGGCGATCGCCCTGGCCAGCTTGATGCCGGGGAGCAGCGGCACGGAACGATGCAGATACCTGTGCCAGTGGCTGAACCAGTGGGCGGGCTGTCGGCTCACCCTGGACGCGGCCATGCTGTCAGCGGTGCGATCGCTCCCCAATGAACGGAATCGGGCGATCGCCCAGGTGCTGGCCCAGGCGGGACGGTTAGCCAGTTCCGTCGCCGTGGCGATTGACACCTACGAGCAAATTTGCTGTTTGGCAGGCACCGCGACAGATCTAAGCCAGTTGGGGCTGCTGCTGGTAGACCCCCATACCGATCTCCGACCAGCCCACCAGCGGCAGGTCGTAGCCCTGATGGCCACCTGCGGTATGTACGAGCGGTCGAGCCAGTTTGCCCTGGAGGTGGGTCTTCCGGCCAAGTCGGGGGTGAGCGGTGCCCTGCTGGCGGTGGTGCCTCGATGTGGGGCGATCGCCTGCTACAGCCCCCCCCTCGACCCGGCAGGCAATTCCGCTGGCGGCGTTGCCTTTCTGGCCCAAATTTCTCGTGCCCTTAACCTGAATATTTTCGGCCCGTAGTACCGTGGATTGGCGGTAGCTTGCATTGAATATCCTGGAAGCGGAATCGTGAGAACTGTGCCGCCAGTTCTCCACGACTGATCGTGACGACTGATCGTGAGTAGAGGAGAAAACCATGAAGCGGGTTATGCAGACTTTGAAACAACTGGCGCTGGGGCTGGCGATCGCCCTCTGGCTAGGAATATTGGGAGCTGGGACTGCCGCTGCTCAGACGGCAGCCGCCCCGCGCATTCACGATATTCAGGGGGCGGGAACGCAGTCACCCCTGATCAACGCCCCATCTACAGACGTGGCCCAGGTGCCCGGCATTGTCACCGTGGTGCTGGACGACGGCTTCTACATGCAGGACCCGGTGCCAGACCTGGATGAGGCTACCTCAGAGGGCATTTTTGTCTTTACCAATGGCACTCCCTCGGTGGACGGGGTCCCCCTCGCTGTTGGCGATGGCGTGCAGGTCAGCGGTCGCGTGGTAGAGTACATCCCCGGCGGGGCTAGCACCAACAACCTACCCACCACCCAGATTGATGCGTCGGGCAGCGATGGGGCCATTGTGCGGGAGTCGCAGGACAATCCCCTGCCGGAGCCCATTGTTCTGGGCCAGGGCGGACGGGTACCGCCCACCCAGGTAATCGACGACGACCGGCTGGAGGCGTTTGACCCAGCGTCGGACGGCATCGATTTCTTTGAAAGCCTGGAAGGCATGCGGGTGGAGATCCCTGAGCCGCTGGTGGTGGAGCCGACTAACCGATACGGCGAATTCATCGTGGTGGGCGATCGCGGCGCTACTGCCTCTCGCCTAGCCAAGACCCAGGGACTGGTAGCCGGTGTGGGCGACCTCAATCCAGAGCGCATCTGGGTAAAGAACACGCAGGGACGGACGCCGCAGGTGAATGTGGGCGATCGCTTCCTCCAGCCCATCGTCGGCGTCATGGGCTACAGCTACGGCAACTACAAAGTCTTCACCACCCAGCCCCTCTCCTCGGTGATTGCGGCAGAACCCATGCCCGAATCCACTGACCTGGTAGCGGGAACCGATACCCTCACCGTCGCAGCCTTCAACGTCGAGAATCTAGACCCAGGGGATGGCGATCGCCTCCGACAGCTAGGCCGAGTGATTGCCGACAACCTGAAGGCTCCCGACATCCTGGCCCTCTCCGAAATCCAGGACAACGACGGCCCCAAGGAAACGGCGGTGACGGAAGCCGACCAGACCTACCGGGCGCTGATCAAGGCCATCCAGAATGCTGGCGGTCCCCGCTATGAATTTACCGATGTCGCGCCCCAGGCCGGCCAGGACGGCGGACAGCCCGGCGGCAACATTCGCGTCGGCTTCCTCTATCAGCCTGACCGGGTAGCGCTGGCAGATGCGCCGCGTGGCACCGCCACCCAGGCGGTTGAGATCGTGCGGGAGAGCAACGGTCCCAGCCTATTCCTCAATCCAGGGCGGGTTGACCCCACTAATGCCGCCTTTGACGGCAGCCGCAAACCCCTCGCCGCTGAATTCTTCTTCAACGGTGAAAAGATTTTCGTCATCGCCAACCACTTCAAGTCGAAGCGGGGAGATGGCGAACTCTTTGGCCGCACCCAGCCCCCGGAGGCGGTAACGGAAGCCATTCGCCTGCCCCAAGCCGCCGTAGTGCACGACTTTGTGGACGATCTGCTGGCTGCTGACCCCAATGCCAATGTGCTTGTGGTAGGAGACATCAACGACTTCGAGTCCTCCAAAACCCTACAGACGCTGGCGGGAGACAAGCTACAGAATTTGGTGGAACTGCTGCCGGAGAGCGATCGCTACACGCTGCTATTTCAGGGCAACCTGCAGGCGTTTGACCATATTTTGGTGAGCCAGCGTCCGCTGTTTGAAGCTGACCCAGAGCTGGACATCGTGCATCTCAATGCAGGCTTCACCAACGGCGTGAGCGACCACGACCCGCTGCTGGTAAGACTGCGGTTTCCTGCCCCTGCGAGTCCGGTTCCAGTTGACCCGGTTCCCGCTGAGCCGGAAAATCCCGCCGAGCCCGGAAATCCCGCCGTCCCCGAGAAGCCCGACGGCTCTACCCTCTTCGAGTCTATTCTGCCCAATCTGTCGGGAACGGCTCTGCTGAACCAGTTGGCTCAGACCTATGCCCCCGCCCGCAGCCTCGGCTACAACAGTGGCAGAGACTATCTCTATGGCGTAGTGGAAAACCAGAATGGGGTGATCACGGGCGTCTATACCGGCCATCAAATTCAGCTCAACCCAGCCGCCGAACCCCGCATGGACGTTTTCGCCAAGGGACTCAATGCCGAGCATGTCTGGCCCCAGAGCAAGGGCGCGAAGGGAGCAGCCAGAAGCGATCTGCACCACCTGTTTCCGTCCCTGATTCGGGTGAACGGCACCCGGGGCAATCATCCCTTTGAAGACATTCCCGACGAACAGACCGATCGCTGGTTTTTGGGAACCGCCGAGCTGCGATCGCTCCCCACGAGCAACATCGACGACTACAGCGAGTTTGACCCCGGTCGGTTTGAGCCACGGGAGGTCAAGAAGGGCGACGTGGCCCGCGCCATGTTCTACTTTTACACCATGTACCAATCTCAGGCGGACGCCGTCGATCAGAGCTTTTTCCCTAGCCAGCAAACCGTCCTCTGTCGCTGGCATGAGCAGGACCCACCTGATGCCCTAGAAATTGCCCGCAGTCACGCGATCGCCCAATCTGGACAGGGCAACGATAATCCCTTTATCCTCGACCCAACCCTAGCCAGCCGCACCTACTGCCGATAGGCCAGGGCAAAGCGCTCGATACCCGCCAGGTCTGAATAGACGCGGATATCGCGGTAAGCTCCGTGGGCCGCAAGGAGTTGGGTCACTGCGGCGGCCTGCCCGGCCATCATCTCTACCAGCCAGATGCCCCCTGGCTGCAGGTAGGCAGGGGCCGCATTCACCAGATGGTGAATCGCCTCCAGTCCATCGACCCCGCCGTCAAGGGCGAGGTGGGGTTCGTGCTGCACTTCGGCCTGGAGGCTGCCCATTTCGCCGCTGGGGATGTAGGGTGGGTTCGACACCATGCCGCTCAGGGCTCCTGTCAAATGCTCCAGGGGCGTAAACCAGCTTCCCTGATAGAACCGGATGCGATCGCCCAACCCATGATCCACCGCGTTCTGCTGAGCAACGGCCAGGGCCTCAGCGCTGCAGTCCACCGCATGAATCAGCACCCCTGGAAATGCCGTAGCCAAGCCTAGAGCGATCGCCCCACTGCCCGTCCCCAAATCGGCCCAGTGCCCGGTGCGCTGGTCGGGACTGTCAGCGGTGGCGGCGATCGCCCAGTCGATGATGGCCTCGGTTTCCGGTCGGGGAATCAGCACCGCTGGGGAAACGCTCAGGGAAAACTGCCGCCAAGGGGTCGTGCCTACTAAGTACTGTACGGGCGATCGCGCCACTAGCCGCTGCTGCCAGCGGCGATCCAGTTCC
>JBHJGR010000207.1:0-30361 GCA_050331615.1 Elainellaceae cyanobacterium | reverse complement strand
ATCAATCCGGGCCACTCGCGTTTTATAGAGCCCAGTAACATCTGATACATAAGAACAACTGCGTTGAAAACCGACGGGCACAAAACCGGGGGCGCGCCCCGGTGGGGCGCTCCCCCGGTTTTCTGACATGAATTTAATTGTGCCGACCTACTTAGATAAACAGTTGAACGAAATTACTTTCCTGGGGATACGTCCCCCGCGGGGGGCGCACCCCCGAGAAAATGCAATTAAAACTGCTCAAACACTTAAAATACGCGGATTTTCTAGCCTGCACTATCCGATTGAAAACCGGCTTAGGAAAAGAGTAGAGATGTCATTATGGTGGATTACTGGGGAATTTATCACGGTAAATCGCGGGAAGAGCTCAATCCCCACCGACTGCGCTGGGGAGATTGGGTGATTGCGCCCGATGGCACCAAGGGACGGCTCGATCGCCCCGGCTTCAAGTGGGGATATCTGGAAGGATGCGATCGCGCCTACCCCCTAGTCGAACTGAAACCTTTGAATTGGGCTACATTTACGGCCCACAGTAGCAGTATGGGCAGTGCCCAGCCAACGGAAGTTTAGGAACTGAATTTAGGAACTATGGATTCCCTCTAGGATCTAGAGCATCCCGCAGGCCGTCGCCAATGTAGTTAATGCTTAATACGGTCAGAAAAATGGCGAGTCCGGGAAACAGTGCCATGTGGGGAGCGGTGTCTAGGTAGTTTTGGGCATCGTAGAGCATGCGGCCCCAGGTGGGTACATCGGGCGGAAACCCCAGCCCCAGAAAGCTCAGGGTCGATTCGGTGATGATGGCCGTCCCGACCGCCAGGGTGGCGGCCACGATGATGGGGCTCAGCGAGTTGGGCAGGATGTGATGCCAGATGAGCCGCTGGGGGGGCGCACCCAGGGCGCGAGCTGCCGCCACAAAGTCCTGTTCCCGCAGGCTAAGGAAATTGGCCCGCACCAGCCGCGCCACCGACATCCAGTTCAGGCCGCCAATGACGACCACGATTAACAGAAACGTTCCGGCAATGGGTCCGGCGATCGCCCGCATCGGTTCCCGAAACAGGTAGAGCACCAGCAGCAGCAGCGGCAGTTGGGGCAGCGACAGAAACAAATCCGTGAGCCGCATGAGCAGGCCGTCCAGCCATTTGCCATAAAAACCGGCGATCGCTCCAATCCCCGTGCCCACGCCAACCGCCACCAGCATGGCGGCAACCCCAACCGCCAGCGACACTCGCCCCCCGATCATCACCCGCGCTAGCTGATCCTGGCCCAGGTCGTTGGTACCGAAGGGGTGCTCCCAACTGGGGGGTTGGGTCGCCTGACTGAAGTCAATTTGATCGATGGGAACGGGGTAGGCGATCGGCCCAATTAGCACGCCCAAGACGATTAGGCCCAGGACGATAGTGCCCAACAGCGCCAATCGATCTTGGCAAAATCGCTGCCACACCCCCTGCCGCTTGACGGAGATAGGGACCGATTCAAGAGGGAAAGACATACAGCCTGAATGGGGACGGCATTACTACGACGGGTTTTTATAATCTAACCGAATCTGACCGCCATAAAAAAAGGGCAAAGGTTCTAGCCTTTGCCCACCCTACAGTGAGTTTTATCAATGCGAGCTGGGGGTTAAGCGTACTGATGCATTTCCTGCTCAAGCTGGGCCACCAACTGCTGGTCGCCCCTAGCCTTAGCAACTTCCAGACGGTGGCGCAACAGCCGCTCGATATTCTGCTGATGAACCCGTCCTAGCTCTCGCACTACGGCACGGTGTGCCACATAGGGAGAAGGCTTGTGCAGTTCAGTCGTTGAGGGGGTTGGCTCGGGCAGCGGCGGAACGGCGGGCATCGCTGGCTGAATCCGGCCCGATGACGTTTTCTGATAGAGCAACCCCCGATACTGCAAATTTAGGGCGGGCTGGGGGACGGGGATATGTCGAGGATAGGAGAAATTAAAAGCGCGGCCTCGGTAGCTGCCCTGTTGCTGAGTTTCAACTTTGTCTAGTGCCACGGGCTCACGCTCATAGGGGACGCCACGATACGTAAATTTCATATTTAAGCTCCTGCAACCTGGTCACGTTGTTTTGAATAATCGATTTAGAGGGTTGTGCCCCTTTGCGACGGCGGTGCGTTGGATGACGCAGGCTTGGCATTAGGGAGATTCAGATTATTTCTGTATACGATTTTACCGTTTTGGCCTGATGTCATCAATCCCTCAAGAGAGAGATGCTACAATTCTTAAAACCTGGCGTCTCCGTCAAGTTCGAGTCAGTTGGCGATCGCTAACCCAGTGGGGGGCTACCTCATCGGGCGATGGTTTGCAGGCGTTCGAACAGACGGACTACCTGGTGCAGGTCTTTCACGCCTGGCGATCGCTCCACTCCACTAGACAGATCAATGCCATCAGGATGGGCCAACGCTAGAGCTTCCAAGACATTGTCGGGATTGATGCCTCCAGCCAGCAGCCACGGCAGCGGTGGGCAAAACTGTTTCAAGCTGGCCCAGTCGAGGGTGTGCCCCGTACCGCCCAGCAGTTTGGGGTCGTAAGCATCCAGCAGCAGGGTGTGAACTGCGGCAGCGTACGGCTGGGTCTGCTGCAGACCGTCGATGGTTTTGACGCGAAAGGCTTTAATCAGCTCGATGTCGGGCAAGGACTGGCGCAGCGCTTGACAGAATTGGGGCGACTCCTGGCCGTGGAGCTGGACGGCGGTGAGCTGGGCGATCGCCACGGTTTCGCAAATCTCCTCCAGGGGGGCGTCGGCAAAGACCCCGACCCGGCCAACCGAAGCGGCGTTTTGGGAGAGACTTTGGGCGATCGCCCGAATTTGCTGGGGCGTTACGTAGCGGGGCGATCGGCGGACGCAGATGAACCCCAAGTCGGTGGCTCCTAGCTGGGCGATCGCCAGCCCCTGATCAGCCGTTGTAATTCCGCAAATTTTGACCCGCATAAGGCAATCCCGCCAGTTTTTGAGGGGCTTAGAAGGCCACTTCGGCAGCCTGTCTTTGCTGAGATTTGTGACAGATTCAGCCCGTAAATATTAACTCTGACAAACAAACTATGATTCTCGCTAGACCTATTCCTATAATTCTTATGATTTAGCTAATTCTGCCGCGATTAATATTAGGAGATATTAACTTGATTCCTCAAATCTTAGCAGCAACCCCCACCACGGCTAGCTGGTCTCCCAGCGTCGGCCTAATTATGGTGACGTGCAATCTGTTTGCGATCGTCGTTGGCTACTACGCCATCCAGCAGCGGGGCCAGGGGCCTGCCCTACCGGTTGAGCTGCCTGCCATCTTTACCGGGTTTGGTATTCCAGAACTGCTGGCGACGGCTAGCTTTGGCCATATCCTCGGGGCCGGCATGATTCTGGGGCTGGCCAATGCTGGCCTGCTGTAGCGGGATAGCTATAGGGTCGCGAGTGGGTTCATCCTTAGTGGTATACTAAATTATTACAATAGGAATGAGCGGTACGAACGTCCATCAGGCCGCACAGATGCAGCGCTGCATCCAGCTTATGGACTTTTCATCTAGGGGGAGGAAATGGATACAAAATCTGGCTGGCGCGTTGGCTCACTATTTGGTATTCCCCTATTCCTGGACCCGTCCTGGTTCTTCATTTTGCTCTTTGTAACCGTTTCCTACGGGCTGAGCTGGCAGCAGGAGCATTGGGGCGGTGGTATCGAATGGGTGGCAGGGCTGGTGATGGCGCTGCTGCTGTTCGGTTCGGTGCTGCTGCATGAGCTGGGGCACAGCTTGATTGCCCTCTCTCAGGGGATTTCCGTGAATTCAATCACCCTTTTCCTGTTTGGCGGCATTGCCTCCATTGATCAGGAATCTAAAACGCCGGAGCAGGCGTTTCAGGTGGCGATCGCCGGACCTGCCGTCAGCTTCGGCCTGTTCCTGGTGTTCACCCTGGTCTACCAGCTGCTGCCCCTCAGCGCTCCCGTCATCGCCATTGCCGAACGCCTCGCCTGGGTGAATCTGGTGCTGGCCGTATTCAACATGATTCCGGGGCTGCCGCTGGACGGGGGGCAGGTGCTCAAAGCGGTGGTTTGGAAAGCAACGGGCAACCGCATCAAGGGGGTACGCTGGGCCTCACGGGCGGGGATTGCCCTGGGCTGGCTGGCGATCGCCCTCGGTCTGTTTTTCTACTTCACGAATTACCGGTTTGTCTTTCTGTGGGTTGCCCTGCTGGGCTGGTTTGGCCTGCGCAACGCTACGGCTTACAACCGGGTAACGGATTTGCAGGAAGCGCTGCTGTCCCTCAAGGCGGTCGATGTCATGACCCGCAATTTTCGGGTGGTGGACGCCGACGCCACGCTGCGCCAGTTTGCCGATCAGTACATTCTGGAAAATAGCCACGTTCCTTTCTACTTCGCCGCCTCCGACGGTCGCTACCGGGGGCTGGTGTCCCTGGAGGATTTGCGGCAAACCGAGCGCAGTCGCTGGGACCTGGTCACGCTGCGGGCGATCGCCCACCCCCTATCAGACATTCCCTCGGTGGAGGAATCGACGCCTCTACCCAACGTGATCACCGCTTTGGAAACGGAGCAACTGCGCCATATCACCGTGCTCTCCCCTGCTGGAGCCGTGGCTGGCGTGCTGGATCGGGGGGACATCGTGCGGGCGGTGGGGCAAAAGCTCAACATCCCCATCAGCGATGCCATGATTCGCCGCATTAAGGACGAGGGGGTCTATCCACCGGGGCTAGAGCTACCGGCGATCGCCAAAGGTCTGGTTCCCGCCACCCGTCCCGACCTTCAGCCCAGCAACTCCTGATAAAAGGCGAGCTGTCGCTGAGCTAAGGCCCGATTGGTGTAGTGCGTCATCGCTCTCCCATGACCCGCTTCGCCCAACTGGGCGGCAGTTTTTGGCTGGGTCATCAGTCGCTGGAGACTGTCTCGCAGCTTGGCGGCATTCCCTTCCGGGAAAACCAGCCCAGCACTGCCAACGACGTGGGGAATCTCTCCCGAATCCGACCCGACCACCGGCACCCGACAGGCCATCGCCTCAATCAAAACATGGCCAAATTGCTCTTTCCAGCCGGTGGCCGTCAGGGTCTTGAACTCTGCTGTGGTCTGGGAGGGCAGCACCAGCGTGCTCATCAGGTTGATGTAGCGGGGTACGTCGTCATGGGGTACGCTCTCCACCCAGATGAGGCGATCGCCAATGCCGCCCTGATCTGCCTTATCCTGAATCTCCTGGCGCAGGGGACCCCGACCCACCAGCAGCCATTTCCAGGGGCGATCGCCCAATCCCAGCAGAGCATCGCAGAGGGTGAGCAAACCCTTTTCGGGGACAAACCGCCCCACAAAGCCCACCACAAAGTCGTGGGGAGAAAGCCCCAACTGGGCGGCGAGTTCGGGCTGGGGCTGGGGCGCAAAGATCCGCTCATCCACCCCCAACTGGGGCATGACGCACAGGTGCCCTTTGTAGCCCCGCTGCCGCAGGATATCGGCCCCGTCCTGGTTGCCCGCAATCAGCCCGTGGGTGTGACCCAGGTTATAAGCTTCCAGAGCCGAGAGGGGAAACCGCAGAGTGTAGGGCAGGTTCCACCAGGTAAAAAACACGTTCTTAGCCTGGAGGCCCAGCAGGCGATTGAGGGTAATCAACTGGGCATAGCCCACCGACTTAGAGCCTTGCTCCGCCTGGAGGATGTGGGGCCGAAAGGTCCGCAATAGGGAAATTAAATCGGAACCAAAGCACAGCAGCCCCTGGTTATTCTGGCTAAAGTTGGCCAGAGGCACCACCCGGAAGCGCCCATCCTCCCAGGGTTCTGAAACGATTTGCCGGTTTTGCACGCCCCCCGGTCGCCAGCGGCGGGGCACCACGACGATCACCTCCATGTCCGGCTCCAGATGGGCCAGGGCGCGTAGCTTTTCGCAGTTGAGCGGCACGATGTAGGTGTGGCTGACGACGAGGACTCTCATGATCTTTCCGGTTGGGTAAGGGGCACAGTCGGGGCAGGGGCGGGGTGCGATCGCGCCCGCTCGTCTTGCCGGGAATAGGTTTGTCCGTCGTTCCAGAGAGCGGAGATTTGGGTGGCGATCGCCCGCATCAAACCAGCGCCGTAAAACCCCCCCCGCACCAGCACTTTCAATGGCGAGCCGCACTTGTTGCAGGGGGGATTGCCCAAAACGTGGCAGTCAAACAGCTTGGCAAACAGCCGCAGGGCCTGCCCCGGCGTGAGGTTTTTCAGCCCCATGAGGAAGTGGTTGTGGTAGAAGGTGATCTGGTACTGGAGCGATCGCTCGCTGATGTCGTGGCAGCCCCCCGTCCGCTCCCCCAAATGCACCAGCATGGCATCAGGGGAGTACCAGATCTGATAGCCCGTCCGCCGCAGCCGCAGGCAAAAGTCCGACTCTTCTCGCACGGCACTACCGCCAAACCGCTCGTCGAACCAAATGTTGAATTTTTCAAAGATCTCCCGCCGAAAGGACATGTTGCAGCCCCGCGCCGTGATCACCCGCTGGGGCTTGACGGTATGCACCAGATTGAGGTGGTACCAGGCAATGCCGGGGTCCATTGCCTCCGGCGGCAGGTCTTCAATGCGCAGCTCCGGGTCAAAGTCCGCCAGCTTCATGCGGTCCAGCACCCGCCCCGCCACCGCGCCCACGTCTAGACGCTCCACGAAAACCTGGGCATGGGCGGCAATACAGCCCTCCGGCATCTGCACATCGTCGTCGATAAACAGCAGAACCTCCCCCCTAGCCCGCCGCACACCGTAGTTGCGGGCTCCCGGCAAACTGGCCCAGGGCACCCGAAAAAGCTGGATTTTCTGCGCGGCCACCAGTTGATCCAGGTAAGCCTGGGTCGCCGGCTCGTGGGACGGGGTTTGATCCACCACGAGAATTTCAAAGGCCGGATAGGTTTGCTTCAGCACGTCTGCGAGGGTGTCGCACAGGATCTGTTCGCGTCCGTAGGTGGGGATGATGATGGAGACGAGGGGAGTCATGGGATTTTGGATTTTGGATTTTGGATTTTGAGACGGTTTATCCGCAGATTTCGCAGATTTCGCAGATGAATCGTATTCCTTGTGTAAGGTTTAGAAAGACGAGGCGAGTGCCGAATTTAGCTGGAACGCCCATTCCGAATACAATCTGTCCCTGCCCTTGCCGTCTCATCTGCGTCCATCTGCGAAATCTGCGGATACATAATGTTGCTGCTGAATTAGGTCCAAACATGAAATCACTTGAGAACTCAAAACTTAAAACTCTCTTAACTACTTGCTAGCAGTCGCTGGAGTGGGTTGGGGGGACGCTTTCCTCTTCTTCAGCTTGCGGCGTTTGCTTTTGGTGGGTTCCTGCTCCAGTTCGTGGGTGAGGCGGACCTGGCGATCGAGTTCGGGGAGCTTGAGGACGACTCCGGCGAAGAACCAGTAGTAGACGGCGACGGGGTCTACGTCCAGGGGATAGTAGTAGGTGTTGTAGCTGATGAAGAGGATGAAGACCCAAAAGGAGGCTCCGTAGCTGCGCAGGGTGCGATCGCGTACTGATCGGTAGGCTTTGAAGCACTGGAGGGTGATGACGGTAACAAAGGCTAGAAACAGGATTGCTCCTGGAACGCCGATCTCATAAATCAGCTTGGGGTAGTAGGTTTCCACCAGTTCGGTTGTGCCCAGGCTGCGGGCGGAGTTGGTGGCGCGGCCCAGACCGTTGCCCAATAGTCCTCGCTGTTCTTTGAGGGACCAGTGGAACTGCTCGGTGATAAAGGCGTGGGGGGGCGAGTGCTCCCAGCGGGAGCGGAAGCTGTCAACCCGTTCCTGCACGATGGCGGGATTATTCATGGCCACCACTCCCAGCCCGATGGTTAGCACCACAGCGATCGGCACAAACCGCTTCAGGTTGGCCACCTGTCCGGTGATCACCAGCAGCAGCACGATGGAGACGGGCACTAGGGCCAGGGCGATGCGCTGCCCTGACAGCACCGCCATTACAAATACCGACGCCATTGAGGCTAGCCCCAAGGTCCGCCAGTGCAGCTTGGGGTCGTTGAAGGCAGAGGCAAAGGTAAGAAAGCCCGCCGAAATTAGAAACCAGCCCCACTGCCAGGGAGCCACAAAGGTTCCTGGTAGCCGAATCTGGCCCTGCTGCGGGCTGTATAGCAGGGAACCCCCCACCAGACATCGCGCCTCAATCGAGGCTTTAAACAAATGCGCCCCCTCTGCACCACGGGTTCCCTGGCAGTATCCCGTCTTCAGGGCGATGTACTGCAAAAACGCCAGTCCACAGCAAATCAGGATGAGAATCACCGTCAGTCGCATTAGGAAAAACAGCGTCGCGGGGTTCCGCACCAGGTAGTAGGCGCACAGAATCAGCGGCACATACCCCAGCAAAACCTTCAGCCCTAGGATGCCCATCGCCACCGGAATCTCACCATCGGCATCGAGCTGCTGTACGCCGTTTACCAGCAGCAGCACCAGCCCGCAGTAACCTGCCAGAATGGCCAGAGCGGTAAAGATCGGCTTGGAGATAATCAGGGGAATTTTGTCGCGGCGGCAAAGCTGGACGATGCCAATCAGGGCGGGAATGTAGAACCCGTCTTTAGCGAGCTGGAGCAGAGGACTGTTGCCGATGGAGTAAGTGATGGTGCCGCCGAAGGGCAGGTAAATGAGAAACGCCCAGAGCGCATACCGGGGATATTTAAAGGACAGGGAGATGTAGAAAATTCCCACAAACCCAGCTAGGCCACCCTTCACGCCCAGGGCAATCCCCGCCACCAGCCCCACCACGGCGGAGAAGAAGGTCACCATCCCGAGGGTGCGGGTCAGCTCTTTGCGAATGCGGGCTTGCTTGCGCCGCTGGGCCATGCGCTCCTTGAGGCTGAGCTTAGGTGCGTCTTTTTTTCCGTTTTTTAAACGGCTTCGTTGCTTTTGACGGTTGCGGGGCATAGGCAAGAGGGGGGGCAATGATTCCCCCCCAGTATGCCCAAAATGTGTCCCAGTGAATCTGCGAACCCATGTTTGGGTCTAGAGAGGTCTGCTATTCTCCGTAGCCCGTTCCAGCAGTCACCTTTCCGCGAAACACGATGTAGGAGTAGATGTTGTAGAAAATCATTACGGGAATGAGTCCCCCGATGAAAATCAGCATGAATACGAGGGAACTGGGATCAGCCGCCGCTTCGTAGATGGTGATTTCGGTCGGGATGATGTAAGGAAACACCACGAAGGCCAGACCGAGAAACGTTAGGAGAAACAGCAAAATTGTCCACACAAACGGATACCTTTCCTCCTTGCGACCTAGGCTTCTTAGCAGCAGGGCAATCAGCAGCACCCCCAGGATGGGAATCACGGAGAAGAGATAGACCTGCGGTGCCTGAAAGAGCCGGGTCCGGGCGTAGGAGTAAAAGATGGGCGTCGCAATGGTAATCAAAACGGCTCCAATCAGAGTGGTAATGGCAGCCAGCCGAGCGGTTTTGTAGTGGGTTTCCTGAAGCTCCCCTTCGGTTTTCCAGATTAGATAGGTGGAGCCGATGAGCACGTAGCCCTGGATCAGGGTCAGCGCCACCAGCACCGACGGTAAATTAAACCAGTCCAAAGTGGAGCCGATGAAATGCCCGGTTTCATCGACCTGAATCCCCGCTAAGACGCCGCCCAGCGCGAGGCCCTGACCTGTGGCTGCAACGAAGCTGCCCGTTCCAAACGCTGTATTCCAGAAGAACTTGCGGTTTGACTGTTCTCGAAACTCAAAGGCTACGGCTCGCATAATCAGCCCAAACAGCATGATTAGGATGGGAATGTAGAGGGCGCTGAGAATGGTGCCATAAGCCAAGGGAAAAGCTCCAAACAAGCCCCCTCCCATGAGAATTAGCCAGGTCTCATTGGCGTCCCAAACGTTGCTGAGGCTCGTCATTAGAATGCCCCGCCGCTCCTCGGAGGAGGAGGTGAGAGAGAGAATACCGACGCCCAGATCGAACCCGTCCAGCATGACGTAGAAGAACAGGAACAGGGCCAAAATGCCGAACCAAACCTGGGGCAGGAAGTAGGATAGTGTCTCCATAAATTAAACGATGCCTGCGAAAGAACTACTGCTGTGCTTCAACGGGGCGCTCGTCGGCGACGAACTGCCCAGGCGTCGTCTCAACAGCAGGTTGGGAAACGGTGCCTGGAATCGGCAAATCTAACCGTGGTCCCCGGCGGATGATGCGACTGCCAAAGTAGAGCATCGCTACAAACAGGACGCTATACATAGTTACAAAACCTGCCAGGGAGGTGAGCACGTCGGCGGGGGGTAGATTAGAAACGGCGTCGACCGTGCGAATTTGGCCGTACACCACCCACGGTTGCCGACCCACACAACGCACAATCCAGCCCGTTTCGACGGCGATATACCCTAGGGGAGCAGAGAAGATCCAGGCCGCCATGAGCCAGGGCTGGGTTTCGATCGCCTCGGGTGAAAGCTTGCCGCGCAGCCACTGCAAAACCGTTAGCAGCATCATGCCCGCTAGGAAAAAGCCAATGGCAATCATGATGCGAAAGGAATAATAGACCAAACCAACGGCATGGGGGCGATCGCTCGGCGCAAAATCCCTCAAGCCCTGCACAGGTTCCGACAGGTCTTTCTTCAGCTCCAGGATATAGCCCAGGGCGTTGGGAACTTTAATTTCCCAGTCGTTTCGCTCAGCTTTGTCATTGGGGATGGCAATCAAGCTCCAGTCCCCTGGCCCATTGGCGGGAACGGTTTCCCAGAGGGCTTCCATCGCCGCCATCTTGGTGGGCTGGCGGTGGTAGACCTGCTCCGCACTGAGGTGACCCATGTAGATTTGCAGGGGAGCAACGGCGATTACCGCTACCAATACAATCTTGAATGCCCGCGAGAAGAAAGCCGTATTGCGCTGATTGAGAATATACCAGGCGCTAATGCCCCCAATCATAAACAGTGAAGTCTCCAGCGTAGCCAGAAACATGTGGGAAACACTCACCGCCATAAAAGGGTTGAGGATGCCCTTGAAGTAGTCGCTAACGATGAAGATACCATCCACAAATTCACCACCGGCCGGGGTCTGCATCCATGAATTAGCGGTCAGAATCCAAAAAGTAGAAAGGTTAGCCCCGAAGGCCACTAGGATGGTTGAGACGAAGTGGATGATGGGATTGACTCGCTCCCAACCGAAAATCATAATGCCTAGGAAGGCAGCCTCCAGCATAAAGGCCCAGGAGGCTTCGAAGCCGATGATGCTGCCAAAAAAGTTGCCGACCGCCTCGGAGAAGGGAGCCCAGTTGGTACCAAACTGGAAGCCCATCGGAATCCCGGTGGCAACGCCAATGCCGAAGTTCAACACATACAGCTTTGACCAGAAGCGGGCATGGTAGTAGTATTCGGGATTTTTGGTCCTCAGCCAGAGGGCCTCAACGATGACCAGATAAATTGCCATGCCTGTCGTTAGAACAGGCCAGAGCATGTGAAAGATTGCCGTCAGCGCAAACTGCATGCGCGACAGCGTAACCGTATCGTGGAGAAACTCCATCAGTGCAATTTCCTTCTAAGAGCAGTGAAGTGAGATAAGTTCTACTCTGGATTTGTAACACAACATGACTAACCAGGCTGGCGATCGCAACAAGGCTCAAAACTCAGTCAGTTCAAAGGGATCACTGGAAAAGCCGCCGTCAATTCCAGGGTTAGGGCTTAAGCAATTTTTTCTTTTAATGCATCCGCTGTGCCGCTCCTGCTCGTCCTTCCACATTTTGAGAGCGGGAGTTGTTTTATTTACAGAGCGGTCAGCCCAAACAAATAGATAAGTTAACTATCTTTGGGAAGATTCTTTGGGAAGATTTCTTTGCCATGACTAGCGCGAGCCAATAAAAAAGGGAGGCATGGTCACACCATGCTCCCGTTCTGCAAGAAGTTGAATTGGCACTAGTCGCTAAGACGATTTTGTAAACGATGCACACCCACAAAATCGCGCAAGCCCTAACCTATTCAGTATCTGATGGGCGATCGCTGCTACGCTCACGCTCTATCTCATTCTGCTTAATCAGGTTTTTCTTGTGCTCAAGGGGATCTTGATTGATGTAATAGGGGTGTTCATTGTTAACGGGATAGGGATAACGGTGATTGAGTTCCATCAAAAATTACCTCATCAAATAACTAATCAAAGCGGTCCACGCCATACTCTACCGAACGCTCCCCACACCTGGGTTTTCTGAATTTTCGTAGCTGACTGATAAGTACATGGCCATCGATAAAGCTAGTGGGGTGTGCCCCTCACCATAGCGCCGCTACCTACGGCTACTCACTTATTGGCGTCGAGAAAACGATATCCGCTCCAATCTCGACGGCCAAAACAACTAATTAATAGCGCTAGTTCGACAAGAGAGCTGTAACTTCTTTCAGCTTTACTGCTCTTATGAAATTACCTTTTCTATTTAAAGAGTAGAGGAATTATCTGAGAATTAAATGGTTCTTTAGATTGATTTATATTTTTATTTGAGTGGTCTTAATCAAGCTTAAAAAAGCATTTGCTAAACCGGTGAATTGACCCACGGTTGAGTCGCTAGTCTTAACTCTAAAGCGATCGCCACAATCCCTGAAAACCCGCTGCCCAGGCCAATAAAAGACTAGAAAGAAGCGCCAGCTACTTCATGTTTTTTTACGCTCTTTTGGCTAAATTTAGCCTGCCTTCAAAGCCTGCCGACTGGGCTATTCATTCTGACCCTTTGGACTATCAACGAGGATATCGTTTAGCCATTGCTCCACGCGATTGCCCATTGCTTCTAGAGAATAGTTGGCCTCCGCCTGCTGGCGGCAGGTGCGACGGTCGATTATGGGTAGACGGGCGATCGCCTCCACCAGTCCTGCTACCGAATCCGGTTCCACGAGCCAGCCTGTTGCGCCGTCCTGCACAATTTCTGCCGGACCGCCCCGTCGATAGGCCACCACCGGCACACCGCAGGCCAGAGCCTCGATCGCCACGTTGCCAAAGGCTTCCACCCAGCGGGGAGTCATCACCAGTCCCAGACACCGGCCTAGTTCCTGCTGGAGTTGCTCAGTCGGCAAGAATCCCCGATATTCGATGGGAGCCTGGGGATATTGCTGGCAAACTCGCTGCCAGTAGGCAGGATCGGGCTGAACACCAAAAATACGTAGGGGAATTTGAGCTTGGTTAGTAGCAGCGATCGCGTCTTCAATTCCTTTCTCGGGCGCAATCCGCCCCACCCAGGCCAAAGCACGATCCGGCTGGGACTGAAAGGCGTAGTGGGACAGGTCCAGACCATTGCTCAGACAGCGGAGGCGATCGCCAAACCCAAAAGTGGCTGCCTGGGCACGGCTATGGACACCAACGGTGCCGGGAAAGTGCTGGACCGTTTGGCCGATGACTGTATCCATGGCGTCTGTGAGGGACCCCATGCTCACCAGATGGGCGATCGGGCGATCGAACCAGGGAGTTAGATAAAACGGCAGCCAGTCGTAGGCAAAATTAATGATCACGTCAACCTCTTGCTGCCAAATTCGGGCACAGGCCCACATCTTTTCCAGCACTGAATCGCCGGGTAGGGTGATAGGGGCGTCGCGGCCTTGCGCCTGGGCCGTCTGCTGCAAAGCGCCATCCACCTCTATGCCGCCTCCGGCTTCAAAGTGAGAACCTTTTGGCGCGATGATTTGCACTAAATGCCCCCGGATCACCAACGCTTTGGCAATGTTGGTCAGGGTCAGTTCGACTCCGCCCCCCAGTCCCGACCCCAGGGGACCTACGGGGGTGGAAAGTAGCAAAACTTTCATGGCTGTAAGTCGTTAAACAAAATTATTTTCTTGGGGGTGCACGCCCTCGCCGGGGGCGCACATCCCCACAAGTTGTCATTAGTTGTCATTAATTGTGCTGGAGTAAGTAGAACTGCGTTGGAAAACGAAGGTTAGAAAACCGGAGCGCTCCCCCGGTTCTCTAACATGAATTTAATTGTGCTGGAGTACTTAATGTTTCGTGAAGGGTGTTCGTAACGATTTGTTTACAGTTTTTACGAAGAAATATGGAGCTTGTAAGATTCCCGGTAAGTCACATCTGTCTGAAGTCTCAGGATCTGACAGCCCCCCATCGTTTTCTGAGTTGCATGGTGACTGGGTGTGTCTGCAAGGTGTCTCATTCGCTTCGCTTCAGTTTGAGGAAAACACAAAGTCCCTGCGCAAAGCTTATTGGGACAGTGGCTTCCATGTTTGCGACGGTTTCTCCATCGTTTCATTGTGTCCAATCCCTGTAGTGCTTCCTGCCTTGAGGTGTCCTATGTCTTCCAAGCTCCAAACCCCCATCAACTTAGACGACGATAGTAGCTTCCATGGTGACTTAAGCTCCTCTGAGGCTCAAT
Source organism: Elainellaceae cyanobacterium (assembly GCA_050331615.1). Taxonomy (GTDB): domain Bacteria; phylum Cyanobacteriota; class Cyanobacteriia; order CAKZMO01; family CAKZMO01; genus JAYKGU01. Next base: position 16,074 of record JBHJGR010000207.1, on the reverse strand, counting down.
CTGGAACGGCTTCGGATAATGCCTCCTCGCCGCATTCGCTGGCAGTTCTCTGGGCGCGGAAGTACGTGTCTTTCGTGAGAAGCCGGAAAGCATCGGAAGCTGATGAGCAAGCATCCCAAAACGATATTTCTTCAAAAAGTGGCCGGACGCAAACTGCAGCCACCCTGCAGCGGCAGCTCCCCCTGGCCAGCGCCCAAGCCTGGTCAAAAACCGAAACCCTCTTGTCTACTGAGCTACATGCCCATGGCATTGACCCTACGCTGATCAAGCCGCTGGAGATTGCTGAGAATTCGAAACAGCTCTTCATCAAGGCATTGAATGCCTATGCTGATGACATTGCCCCCCGACGGCTCTCAGTGATTATTAGTGGCGACACGGGAAGAATGCGCCATCGCTACACCGAAGAAGACCCCAGGGCCATTGGCTTTGTCAGCATGCAGTTTCACTACACGGGGCAGATGCTGCTGGAGAGCCTATCTGAGGCGGAGCGATCGCTCTTCCTCCCCTACCTCAAGGTGATGGACGACCACATGTACATGCCGCTGCGGGAAACCTATCTGGCCGCCGCCAATCATTCCCTCGACTCCCCTTTGCTGGCCGCCGTTCAGCATCTCTTGCCCGTAAGCAGCCAGATTGCCTATGCCGTTTGTGACAAGATCTGCCGGGTCAATCCCAACTATCGCAGCTATAACGGATCTTTGCGATCGCAGACCGTTCGCGTCTCCAGCATTCGCGATGTCGAGATGTTTCAGGTTTACTTATGTCTATGCGTTCTGGAAGATAGCGTTCGCTCGGTTCAGCGAGAACTGTTTCCTCTCTGCGTTATGCTCTATCCGCCCCTCAGGGTCGACTGGAAGCTGGTGCAGGATATGCTGCAGGCGCTGACTTGGGAAATGGCCGATCGCCTCAGCGCTGAAGATATGGGTATCCTGGTGCCCTATCTGCGCCTATTCAGCGATATGTTTTCACGGGAAGTTTTCCAATAGCCGCTAAATTTCGTCTGCAGAATTCTCTAGATTCCGTGAACTCGTTTCGCCTGAGCTAGAATGAAAGGCTCTATCGAGTTAGCTTGAAGGAGGCACATTGGCGCAGAGTCACCGCTTTTGTCTCTAGCTGCGGGAGGGTTACGTTCATGCGAGCATTTTGTCTGAAATTTTTTCACTGGGAACCGGGCTGGGTACGCCCTCTGGCAGCGACCTTTGAGGTTGCCAGTTCGGCCTCGGTCGATGACGTGTGGCGCAAAGTCGTCAATCTGGCAGACGTGTCCTGGCACCCGCTGCTGTCCAGTACGAACGTTCCTTACGGAATTATTCCCAAGCCCGGATTCATTTACAAAGCCGTCACTCGCTTCAGCCCTTTTCCCATCCAAATCTTTGTAGAGCGAGTGTGCCCTAAGGAACTAATGAGCATTCGCATCCTGGCGATTCCTGGCGTTGAAGAGCGGGTTACTTACCGCGTTGAGTCTACCGTGTGGGGGGCGCAGGTTTCCTATTCCGTCACCTTAAAGGGATGGCTCTCTCCCCTCATCTGGTCAATTCTGCGTCCCTATGCGGAAAGGGTTGCTGCAGCCCTCGTCCAGTCAGTCGAACACAGCAGGCGACAGCCCTCACTGCCGCCATCATCCCATAGGCTGGAGCGATCGCCCAGGCGCAGGTTTCACGATCTCCTCGGTGCCGTTGTGGTCTGTAGCGTCTGTAGCGGCATTGGTCAGGTCATGCTCTAAGTGCCTGTCCCAAAACTCGCTAGAGGTTGGGCATGGGTTCTGCCGCGACGGGGGGGGCATACCGCTTAAATGTCCTAACGCGACAGCGTAACGCTATATTTCAGATTCTAAAGTCCTGTAGATGAAACGTTAAGATTTAGAGAGCAATCCGTCATCACCGTTTACGTCAAACAGTAAGCCCTGAAGCAACACGATCCTGAAGCAACACGATAACGTGCGGCTTAACTGCAACTTACTCGCTTTGATGGCGATCGCCCTCTACCTGTTGCTGATTGAAATTTAGCTAACTCATTGACTGCAATCAGCCGCGATCGCCCGATTCGTTTGCTAGCATCCCCATCAAAAGCCATGACAGCCAAAACCCTCGACACCGCCTCCATTCTCAACGTGCTCCAGCCCGTCCAGGACCCAGAGCTGCAAAAGAGCCTGGTCGAGCTCAACATGATCCGTAACGTCCAGGTCGATAGCGGCAACGTCAGCTTTACCCTCGTCCTCACGACTCCAGCCTGCCCCCTGCGGGAATTTATCGTTGAGGACTGCGAAAAAGCGGTCAAAACTCTACCAGGGGTCCAGTCGGTCGAAGTGGAAGTCACCGCCGAAACCCCCCAGCAAAAATCCCTACCCGATCGCCAGGGCATTGATGGCGTCAAGAACATTATTGCTGTCTCTAGCGGCAAAGGTGGCGTGGGCAAAAGCACGGTAGCGGTCAACATTGCGGCCGCCCTAGCTAACGCGGGAGCATCGGTGGGTATGATCGACGCCGATATCTACGGCCCCAACACGCCCACCATGCTGGGCTTGACTAGTGCCAAGGTGGTCGTACGCGAAACCACCCAAGGGCAGGTGCTGGAACCTGCTTTTAACTACGGCATCAAGCTAGTATCCATGGGCTTTTTGATCGATCGGGACCAGCCCGTCATCTGGCGTGGCCCTATGCTCAACGGCATCATTCGTCAGTTTCTCTATCAGGTGCAGTGGGGCGAACTAGACTACCTGATCGTAGACATGCCTCCCGGCACTGGCGATGCCCAGCTGACCATGACCCAGGCCGTTCCCATGGCGGGGGCCGTGATCGTCACCACGCCCCAGAACGTCTCCCTTGAAGATTCCCGGCGCGGCCTCAAGATGTTCCAGCAGCTCAACGTACCCGTCCTCGGCATCGTGGAGAACATGAGCTACTTCATTCCCCCCGACCTGCCCGATCGCCAATACGACATCTTCGGCTCCGGCGGCGGCCAGAAAACCTCCGAGGAGCTGGGTTTACCCCTGCTGGGCTGCATTCCCCTGGAGATGGCGCTACGGGAAGGGGGCGATCGCGGCATTCCCATCGTCATCGACCAGCCCGAATCAGCATCGGCGAAGGCGCTAACGGCGATCGCCCAGCAGGTGGCAGCACGGGTGTCGGTGGCGGCGCTGGCCTAAGTTTCGACTGGTTAGGACACTGTCCTGAGCGCATCCTCTGTGCCGCGGGGATGCGCTCCCAAACCCGCGCTCAGTGGGCCATACAATTTGTTAAGCATTGCTGTAGCAGGGACTCACCGAGGTGGGTCCCTGTTTTGTGCAGGAGTCGGTGGAATCTACCCGTGGCCAGCGGCCTTCCCATCCGGGCTAATCTTTGCCCCACAAGGGCTAAAGCCTGATCCGATCAGCTAACCATCAGGATTTCTAATTGGTAGACCCACGAAATTTTCATCGAAAATTCGCTGCATTTATACACAATTTGTTCAATATTCTTAATAAAGCGATGTAATATAAGACAGAACTAGGTACAAATCCTTATTGACCTATTCGTTTAATGATGCCGATTTCTAGTCTGCTGGGAAAAGCCTTGGATTGGGGCCAGCCCCGTTTGTAGCCATCCCTGCTGGTGGTTCATCCATCTCCCGGAGCCTATCCCTCATTGCTCCGTCTACAGGCCAAGGTTCTCTAGATTGGTTGTTTCTGGTCGTGATATTTCCTCGCAGATTGGATGCGGACTTCTAAGGACTATCCGAAAACCCCAGCGGGGGTTTTGGTTTCCAAAGCTCTGGCGAGTTTTCGGACAGATACTAAATCCCTATTTAATTGGCACTCACGCCGCGTCTTTTATTCACTCTTGGGAAGACTCTCATGCCGAGTAACCAATTTCCGTGGCTAACGATCATCACCCTGTTTCCCCTGATCGCCTCGCTGCCCATTCCTCTAATCCCCGATAAGCAGGGCAAGACGGTGCGGTGGTATACGCTCGGTGCTGCGATCGCCGAATTCGCCCTCATCATCTATACCTTTTGGCAGCACTACGACCTCCACTCCTCTGCACCCCAGCTTGCTGAAACCTACGCCTGGCTGCCCCAGATTGGGCTGAACTGGGCCGTTTCTGTAGACGGACTCTCCATGCCGCTGGTCATTCTCTCTGGGCTGGTCACCACCCTGGCGGTGCTGGCCTCCTGGAAGGTCACCCGCAAGCCTCGCCTCTTCTTCATGCTGCTCCTGGTCATGTACTCGGCTCAGGTGGGCGTGTTTGTGGCTCAGGATCTGCTGATGTTCTTCCTGATGTGGGAACTGGAGCTGGTGCCGGTCTACCTGCTGATTTCCATCTGGGGCGGTCAGCGCCGCCTTTACGCCGCGACGAAGTTTATCCTCTACACGGCGGGCGGCTCCATCTTCATCCTGCTGGCTGCCCTGGGAATGGCCTTCTACGGCGACACCGTTACCTTCGATCTTCAGCAGCTTGGCCTAAAAGACTATCCGCTCTCGTTCGAGCTGCTGCTCTACTCTGCTCTGCTGATCGCTTTTGGCGTCAAGCTGCCCATCTTCCCCCTGCACACCTGGCTGCCGGATGCCCACAGCGAAGCGCCTGCTCCTGTTTCCATGATTCTGGCGGGCGTGCTGCTGAAGATGGCGGGCTATGGCCTGATCCGGATGAACATGGAAATCCTGCCCCAGGCCCACGCCTACTTTGCGCCCGTGCTGGCGGTGCTGGGTGTGGTTAGCATCATCTATGCGTCCCTCACCGCTTTTGCCCAGACGAACCTCAAGCGCCGCATGGCCTACTCCTCCATTGCCCACATGGGTTTTGTGCTGATTGGCGTCTCGGCCTTCACCCCACTGGGCGTTAGTGGCGCGGTGCTGCAAATGATTTCCCACGGCCTGATTGCCGCCGTTATCTTCTTCCTCTCGGGCGTCATGTACGAGCGCACCCATACGCTGTCGATGGACGAGATGGGCGGCATGGGTCGGCAAATGCCTAAGACCTTCGCCTTCTTTACTGCCGCTGCCCTCGCCTCCCTGGCGCTTCCTGGCATGAGCGGCTTCATCGGCGAAGTGACCGTCTTCCTGGGCTTCACCGCCAGCGATGCCTACACCACCACCTTCAAAGCTGTGATTGTGCTGCTGGCCGCCGTTGGCGTGATTTTGGCTCCCGTCTATCTGCTGTCTACCCTGCGGCGCGTGTTCTACGGCACTCAGGAGTCGGGTAATCCACTCGAAGGACTATTTGATGTCAATCCTCGCGAGGTGTTTATCGCTGCCTGCCTGCTGGTGCCCATCATCGGCATCGGGGTCTATCCCAAGCTGGCAATGCAGACCTATGATGCCAAGATCGTCCAGGTTGCTAGCCACGCTTCCGAGTCCCTGCAGGTGGTGGCCGAGAATCCCGTCCGCTTTCATCTGCCCACGGTTAGCGTTCCTTCGGTAATCGGTCTGGAAACCCATGAACTGGGGAGTGTTGCCGAGCGTTAATCGTTTAATTTCGCTCATCGCCATGCTCTGAATCTTGCCGCGGGCACACGATTGTGTGCCCCTGATTTTTTATAGCGGACCAAAAAATGGGCTTTCCCACCAAATATAGCCCTACGGGCTAAGGTTTGAGTGTGGAACCCCCGCGAGGCGGGGGTTCCACACCTCTTGAATGCTCTAACATGAAAGCGTAGCGCTATAGCGAATCGTACCCGATAGCGGTTAAGCTTTGAGTGATTTGGGAATTGTGCCAAATTGTGTCGTCTGGCGAACACATCGCCCAACCTAGTCCACCGAGAGCTATGCGAACTCACTACTGCGGTCAACTTCGAGCGGAACACATTGGCGAAACCGTCACCCTTTTCGGTTGGGTGGATCGCCGTCGCGATCACGGCGGAGTGATCTTTATTGATTTGCGCGATCGCACCGGCATTGCCCAGATCGTCAGCGACCCCGAACGCACGCCAGATTCTTACCCTTTGGCCGACGATGCCCGCAACGAGTACGTGATCAAGGTAACAGGGCGAGTTTCCCAGCGTCCCGATGAGTCGCTGAATCCCAAGCTGCCCACGGGCGAGGTGGAGGTTTACGCCGACACCATTGAAATCCTCAACGCCGTGCGCAAGCCCCTGCCCTTTCAGGTGTCCACCGCCGAGGCCGACGGGGTGCGGGAAGACCTGCGCCTGAAGTACCGCTATCTAGATTTGCGGCGCGATCGCATGTCTCAAAACCTCCAGCTCCGTCATGCCATCATCAAAGCCATTCGCCGCTTTCTCGAAGACCAGGAAGGCTTTGTCGAAGTAGAAACCCCCATCCTCACCCGCTCCACGCCAGAGGGGGCGAGGGATTACCTGGTACCCAGTCGCGTCAACCCCGGCCAGTGGTTTGCCCTACCCCAGTCGCCCCAGCTCTTCAAGCAGATCCTGATGGTGTCAGGGGTAGACCGCTACTACCAAATCGCCCGCTGCTTCCGCGATGAAGACCTGCGGGCCGATCGCCAGCCCGAATTTACCCAGCTCGACATGGAGATGAGCTTCATGTCCCAGGAGGAGATTATCCAGCTCAACGAAGCCCTCATCAGCCATATTTTCAAAGCTATCAGAGGGATTGACCTGCCCCGGCCTTTTCCGCGGTTAACCTACCAGGAGGCGATGAACCGGTATGGGAGCGATCGCCCCGATACTCGCTATGGCCTGGAGCTGGTGGATGTTTCTGAGGTGGTGAAGGACTGCGGCTTCAAAGTCTTTTCTGGTGCGGTCAAATCGGGCGGCATCGTCAAAATCCTGCCCATTCCCGGCGGCAACGACGCCATCTCCAACGTGCGCATCAAGCCCGGCGGCGATTTATTCAACGAGGCTACCAATGCCGGGGCTAAAGGTCTGGCTTTCATCCGGGTGCGGGAAGGCATGGCCGTTGACACCATTGGAGCCATTAAGGACAACTTGACAGACGAGCAAAAGCAGGAAATCCTCAAGCTCACAGAGGCGCAGCCGGGATATTTGCTGCTGTTTGGCGCAGGTGATACCGACACCGTTAATAAAGTTCTGGATCGCTTACGGCAGGTAGTTGCCAGGGAAATGGGGCTAATTGACCGCGACAAAATCAACCTGCTCTGGGTAACGGAGTTTCCCATGTTTGAATGGAACGCCGATGAGAAGCGGCTAGAAGCCCTCCATCACCCTTTCACTGCCCCCTATCCAGAAGATGCTAACGACCTGAAAACCGCCCGCGCCCAAGCCTACGATATTGTCTACAACGGCTTTGAAATTGGCGGCGGCAGCCTGCGGATCTACCAGCCCAACCTGCAGCAGCGAGTGTTTGAGACCATCGGTATCGGCGCGGAGGAAGCCCACAGTAAGTTTGGCTTTCTTTTGGAGGCGTTTGAATACGGTACACCGCCTCACGGGGGCATTGCCTACGGACTGGATCGACTGGTGATGCTGCTGGCAGGGGAGGAGTCAATTCGTGATGCGATCGCCTTCCCCAAAACCCAGCAGGCCCGCTGTTTGTTGACCGAGGCTCCTTCCACCGTGGAGGACATGCAGCTCAAGGAGCTACAGGTCGCCTCCACGTTTAAGCACAAGAGCTAGCGCAGCGTCACGGTTAAAAAAAATTAAGGTAAATCCTGCCGGGATTTACCCTAATTTTTAGTCTTGACAGGCCACTAGGCGATCGCCTACCCCTCAGACCGGGACGCTATGGAAGAAATCAAAATGCTCAATGGCTTCCAGAATCCCCAAGGCGTGAGCCTGCTTGGCGTAGTAGATGCGGTCGGCGTCAATGAGATGGGACAGCTCTTCGTTATGCCGATTAGCCACGACTACGGCTAAGGTATTGCCCCGCATCATGTCCTCATCGGCACCCGAGCCACCCGCTACCAGGATCCGCTCCAAGGGGATGCTCCGCCGGTCGGCTACGTAGCGCAGCGCCTGACCCTTGGAAGCACGGATGGGCAAAATGTCCAGGTACTGGCCAAAGGAAAGGATGACGTTAACCGCTAGGTCTTCCTGGTGCAGCAGGCTATTGATTTCCTCCACCCCGGGGGCAACGCCAGCATGGTAAAAATAGCTGATCTTAAAGCGGCTTTGCTGCTCCTTCGGCTGCAGCTTAAGACCGGGCAGATCCGACAGCACTCGCCGCACTTCTAGGGGAGTCCAGCGCCGGTCAATATGCTGTGCCCACCAAATATCTTCGATGAGGTCTGGGTTGTAGTAGATAGCGGTGCCACAACTGGTGATCAGTACGTCGGGTTCGGGTATCTGGTACTTGCGCAGGGCCTTAAGGGCAGCATCCAGCCGTCGTCCCGTGGCAATTCCAAAGGCGGCTGATTTCCGGTGTTCGCGCAGGGCTTCGATGAAGCGAGGCAGTTCGGCGGGGTCGCCGAGAAGGTTCTGATCCAGATCGCTGAAGATAGCGCGATCGTGATAGAGCATGGGCCGACGCACCAGCGGCACCCGCTCCACCACCTCGGTTTTGTCAACCAGTGGCCGAATCGTTTCTAAGTAGCGCTTAGCGTGGGCCTCCCAGGAGTAGTGCTTGCGCACGCCGCGCAGGCCGTTATCCGCTAAACGCTGCCACTCCTTAGGGTTTTCTAGCAGGGTCAGCAGGGCACTGGCGATCGCCTCAACATTAAGAGGGTCAACGAGGATACCGTTGTCGCAGTTGCGGGTAATATCCCGGGGGCCACCGTCCTCCGTCGCCACGATTGGCAAACCACTGGCAGCAGCCTCGATTAGGGTCAAGCCGAAGGGTTCCGTCAGGGCAGGATTGACGAATACGCCGCCCGACAGGGCTGCAATGCGGTAAATGTAAGGCACTTCGGTGGACTTGTGGCGCTTAGGGTACGCCACCCGGCCATAGAGATCGTAGCGATCAATCGCCAGCAGCAGGTTCTTGAGCACCTCCTGCGCCCCTGCATCCATATCGCTGATGTCGTCGCGGTTGCCAGCAACGAGCAATAGATTGGCCAGTTCCTGTAGCCGGTCCGAAGTCCCGTACGCCTCCACTAGGGCACCGATATTTTTGCGGGCATCGGGGCGAGATAGGGCCATGATGATTGGCTTCTCAGGATCCCGCAGAAAGCGACGGATTTCTTCACCAATCGGGATCTGCCACTCATCGCCTTTAGGCGGGTAGAACAATGATAGATCCGTACCGGGGGGAATGACGCGCATCCGGCTGGGCTGGTAGCAGTCGTAAAATTCATACTGCTCCTCAATTTCCTGATGGGTGCTGGTGATTACCCGGTCAGCACTGGTCAGCGTCATCTCCTCCGCTTCAATGCGGCGCAGCATATTGTAACGGCGATCGATTTCGTTTGAAGACAGGCCACTGGCCAGCAGTCGGCGACGCTTCACCCGACCCAGCGAATGTCCTGTGTGCACCAGCGGTACGTCGAGAAAATGGGCCAAGCGGCTGCCGACATAGCCAGCATCGGCATAATGGCTGTGAATAATGTCAGGGACTCGACCCGCATCACGGATAAACGCCAGCATATTGTCAACAAAGCTATCCAGGTGGTCCCATAAAGCTTCTTTGGGAATGTATTCCTCTGGCGGTCCGGCGACGATGCGAACGATTCTTACCGCATCCCCCAGCAGTTCGATTTCCTTACCGTAGTCCGCATCGATTTCGGGAGCCGCGACAAGTCGAGTGAACAAATCTACCCCAGCGACATCGGGCAATCGAGACAGGGCACGGGCAAGTTCCACGACGTACTTGGTTTGCCCACCGGTGTCAGCATCGCGCCCCAGCTCTAAATTTTGACCCCGAATCAAACCGTGAACACTGATCAGAGCGATATACAGACCTTCAGTACCTTGACCTGGCATAGTTTCCCCCTGGTAGTGTTGCAGCAGAGCAGCGGGAAATCTCGCTGCTCTTTTCTTCATTGTTTAACACTCCAAGAGGGTATCATGAGCGCACTAGGGTGATGGACTTAGCTTAGATGAAGCAGACGACACCCCTTGCCCATTCAACTCAGGCCGAACGGGATCAGCAGAAGCGTAGGCCAAACCCATCTTCCCCATCATGGCGTTGACTTGAGCGAAAACGAGGGGGTCGGGGTCATTCCGGATTTGGGGCAGGATGACCCGTAGCGAGGTCGGAGACGCCATTTGCAGGTAGGCCAGGGCAGCTTCCCGCACGAATCCTACGCCGTGGCGCAGGCCATAGATCACCTGATCGGTCGTCAAGCTCCAGCGGGCCTGATTGGCCAAGTGAAAGCAGCAGGCCAGCGCCCAGTCAGACATAAATCGCCGCAGGTCTAGGAGCTGCCTCAGCCGCTGACTGGGTAGCTGGCGCACATAGGGAATAATGTCGTCGAGGGACTGCACCTTTTCCCAATCAGAGCGGAGGGGGTCGAGGATGGTGAGCAGGATCTTCTTGCTGTCGAGGTCAACCGTTGTATCAAGAATCTCAAGCCCTCGGGCCACGCTGTTGGACGACTCGGACCTGAGGTTGAAGGCAGCGGCCTGGATAGTATTGGACGGATATAGGAAGCGCATCAGCAAAAACAGCCGCTCGTCAGCATCGATGATTTGATATCGGAGCGATCGCTGCAGTAACTGTAACGCTTCCCCAGTAAAGGAATCCAGTTTGAGGTCGATCAGGCCGGCATAGAGCTGGCCAATAAAGTACAGTTCCTGGTTGATTAGAGTATCGACGCCCCGCCGTCCCAGCAGGTCGGCTACTGCCTCAATGCCTAGCTCATTTGACGCCTGAAGTAAGGTCCGCATCAAGCTGCGCCGCTCATGTCCCCAGGTCATCATCAGTCGGTCAACCAGAATATCAAACGCCTCTGGTGTGCCAATCTGGCTAATAACCGTCCAGGCGCAGGTTCGCATCATCGCAGGCTTCTGCCCATCTTCTCCCAACTGCATCAGCATAGGGATGGCTTCATTGCCCAGTCGCGCCAGGGCCTGCATTGCCGCATCCCGAGTCGAGGGATAGTAGAGCGCCTTAATCAGCGACGGATAGTATTCCTCTAGCTGGGTGGCAGCGATAACATCCAGCATCGCCGCTCGCACCCGCAGAGATTCGTCCTGCAGCAGCGGTCGAATGTAGATGCGCAAAGCCTGTAGGTAGGCCACATCCCGCAGAGCACGACAGCCGCACACCCGCTCCCGCTCATCTTTGCTGGTGATCATGCGGCGTAAAGCGTTGGTGGCCTCGGCCTTCTGACGGCTATCGCCGCGACGCATGATCAGGGTGGCGGCGGTGCTGCGCACGATTGCATCCACATCAGGGGCCAGATAGGGCTGGAGGGTTGCCGAGTTGGGGGCGTCTTCGGTTAGCCAGAGATAGCGGAACCCTGCCGATAGCGTTTCGGGATCGAGGGGCTGCTTGAGGAGCGATCGCACATAATCGGCATAGGACGGCTTGGGGTGGGCCAGCATCAACTCCAGGCTCTGACGCTGGAGCGGGGCCGACAGCCCCGGCAGCAGGGGGGCCAGCACGTCGCCCGCTGACTTGGGCTCAATATTGGCCAGCCATTGAATACAGGTCTGCTTTTCTGACTCGGCAGACCCGGTCTTTTGCAGCATTTCAATCACCGCCCGCCGATAGGCTCTGTTGTCCATACTGCTCTCTGTCTGACTGAGCTGCCCCCGTTCGGCACTGAGCACCAGTAAGTTGGTGTAGCGCGATCGCAGCCAGATGACTGCCAGCAGCCAGATGAGAGCAAAGCCACAGATAAGCGCCAGCAGCACAAAGGTCTGCGTCCGCTGGATTAGAGCAGGGTTGGTATCGGCCAGCAGCCAGCGGCAGAGCCACAGCGTAAACAGCAGCCCTACGCCGGTAAGACCGATGGCAATGGGTTCGGCAATGCCCCGCACGAACTCCTGAATACGACTCCGGGCATCGTCAGGAATTGGCTGAAAGAGGATAGGAGCGGTGCTGGCCACCAGCGTATAGCGCAGCAGCTCATCGACAAAGCGCAGTACCACCACGCCCACAAATACTGGCAGAATCCGCACTAGGGTGAGCGTGCTGAATCCGAAGATGAGACTGGGGGGCAGCATTGCCACCCGAAATACTCCCATACGTTCGATGGCCCGGCTGGACACAAACCACTGGGTAATCAGCTCAAAAATCCCTAGCGTGCCGCTGAACAGGGCCAGGAAGTCGGCAATTTCGCCTTCCTGAACGTCAAGCACCTGTTCGACCTGGCTAAGGTACTGAAAATCTAGCAGCAGCAGCAGCACCTGCGCCATCACGAAGAAGGTGATGACCAGCAGCACATACCGCTGCAGCGGGCCTCGGAGGCGACGGGCTGCATAGTCGGCATGGGCATCCTTACGCCGCGATCGCCGCAGAGAGTTGGGAAACGCCTGACGGTAAGTGATGCTGATGTAGGCCATAATGCCACCGCCAATGAGCAGCATGATGGAAGCTGCCAAAATGACGTTTTCCAACCCGACGGCCTGGCGCAGCAAGGGCAGAGAAAATCCGCTGAGAATATCTGCCAGCAAAACGCCGCTGCTGATCAGAGGATAGGTGCGCTTAATCTCCCGGATATTAAAAAGCTGATTGGCCGTAATGGAGGTATTGAGCTCATTGAGGGTATAAATCGCCTCTAGCCAGAGCCGCACCAGAAAAATGGCGTATCCTCCTAGGACTGCCGGACCGACTCCGCCGTGCAGCAGCAGCAGGGGCAGCGCCATTAGAAATGGCATCAGGGTAACCACGGTGCGCAGGGGCAGCAGCCGCTGGAGCTGGGAGTAGGCGAACCCCAGGCTAACGCCCATGCCGGTGCTGGCGATGTAGATAAGCGGCAGCGACTCTGCCCCATATTCCCGCAAAAACAGGGCAGCGGCGCTAAACTCTAGCCATAAAATTCCAACGGATGAAAAGGTATAGAATGCGAACATCAGAAGCGTGCGTCCAGCTTCTTCGGGTCGCAGATTGAGCCATCGAAGCCACTTATCGGGGCGATCGCCTCCCTGAGTCGTTCTCCGGGTAACCTTAGTCATGCAGTGTGAGTGACGTATTAATCAGGCTGCTTCTGTGGTGCGTAATCATCTAACCACGTTTTGCTCACGGGTAGCCAGGCACCGCTATCAGTGCTTGAGCAATTTTAATGACATTTTCTTTGGGTACGCCCTGCTAACGCTTTTAGCATTCCCAGCAACACCGGCCTCCCATCCCCAGCGGTCTGATTTGCAACAAAACTCTGCCCATTCTGGGGCAATCCTCACAGGTTTCTCAGGGTTGTTTTCTACCGTGGGAGTAGCTAAATAACTCGGGCGTGACGCCACCCCAGTATTGTCAACATCGGGAGGGTAGAGGCATGGAAGCGACAAAGCATAACCGACTCGTCCATTTTCTGCGCGAGGAGCTGCTGATTTCTGATAAATCGGTGGCGATCGCCCAGCGCCATCCTGACTCGATCGATCATCTTCCTATGGTTCTCTGGCAGTACGGTCTGGTAACGCTGGAGCAACTCGATCGCATCTTCGACTGGCTTGAGGCGGCTTAGAGCAGAATCTGCGGATCTGAGAATCGTGCCTGATGTGAATTATGGCCTTCTGGATATACCCATATAGTCCTACGGGCTGAAGTTTGAGTGTATATCTCTGCGCCGCGGGGGCCATACATCTTTTGAGCGTCCTAACGCTACATACAGCGCTTTGCGCTTTGGTGGAATCAGATTTTTTGTTGGAAGTTGCGCGGCTTCCAACAAAAAATCTGTATCTCATGGATTTGAAAAGTGCTGTATATCAATATCTATGGTGAAACCAAGGCAAAAACCTATGATTGGAACCTGGGGCCAGAATCCACGGCAGACAATCACCCAGACCCGAAACTTCATCGAAGCTTAATGATAGGGGGGCTGGGTCATTAGCATAGCTTTAAGGAGAATTGATTTGTAGCCAGGGTAAATGCAGTAAATTAAGGTAGAAAACCGCAGTGGTCTAGCCGCTACTTTACTGATTTCAATCATAAATAGGGAGCCATAAGCAGCGACACTGTAGTGGGGGATGACCCCTGCCATTGAGCGCACTCCACTAGCTTTATCTATGGCTGTGTATTTACCGCGTCATACGAAAGCGGCTAAGGTCCATCTACCCTCGCCTTATATTTCCTAAACAAGACTTGTGCACTGCGCGCGGCGTCCTAATTTCCTGGGTATTTTTGTGGCTGCGTAGCGCCCACGAACCAATAGATTGCCTAAGTCTTACTAAGTCATACTAGATTCTTCTTATAGTCATTTCCATTCATAGTCTCTAACGGTTATCTCTCCTAAGTAGGTCGGCACAATTAAATTCATGTTAGAAAACCGGGGGAGCGCCCCGGCGGGACGCTCCCCCGGTTTTCTAACCTTCGGTTTTCAACGCAGTTCTACTTAATAGAGACTGGTATTAACAGGTCGTTTACCCCATCTACCGCCTCGACATTCCCAGGGTCTGTGTAGAATCGCTAGAATTGACTGTAGCAATTCTCGCTGCTTGAGAAGCTATCCAGGCATTATTCTACTGAAGGAGCTTACCTGGAACTGATTCTTCAGGACTGGACACCTCCACCGGAAATCCACTGTTTTCCAAAATTTCCCGCGTATCCTTACGCACAGGGCAATACTCTACCCGCAGGTTTTCATAACGACCCTTGGGTCATTTTGAGGTAACTCTGCGCTTCGTCCGTACATCTGGTGGCCAGCAATGGTAGGTTGATATCGTCCTACTCGAGAGGTTTATCGGCTGATTTTCGGCAGATATCTCTCCATCCGTGGATCTACTGGATGCCATGCTGATGCGATCGCCAATTTCATTCAGCGCTATTACCTGATATTCGTTCAACAAAAAGAATAAGGTCTATAAGGATGGCTGCGTGCCAACCCAGTTACTCGCTCTCACAATTGCTGAGATTCCTCCGCTAAGACGTTTTCAGCCCGATCTTATCCTCAATGTCCTATCCCCCCTTTTCCGAAGACTGGATTAATCAGTTCTCAGACCCGTACGCCATCCTGGGGATGTCGGTGGCGGCTGACGATCGCCGAGCGCTGAAGCGATATCGGGCGATCGCCAAACGCCTGCACCCCGACAGTCGGGTCTGGTCTGACGTGAAAAGCCAGGAATTTGCCGGACAGCTTTTGGCGCGCCTCGTCAACCCGGCCTATCAACGGCTCAAGCAGGACAAGGGTCGAGCTGAAACCTTAGCAATGCTTCGGTTCCGGGTGCGTCGGCTGAGTCAAGATGAGCCCCTGTCTCCCCGTTTCCAGCGGGCTATCCAACTGCTGAAGACCCCCATTTCCCAGGTTGAAACCTTCTATGAGCAGACCGTCTCTGC
The DNA here is from genome assembly GCA_050331615.1 of Elainellaceae cyanobacterium. Classification (GTDB taxonomy): domain Bacteria; phylum Cyanobacteriota; class Cyanobacteriia; order CAKZMO01; family CAKZMO01; genus JAYKGU01. The sequence goes on along the minus strand of JBHJGR010000207.1, from coordinate 848 downwards.
TCTGGCGGAGCACCAGTACGACCCACTGGCTCGATTTGAGACGACAACCCAGGAGATCGCAGAGCTGAACCTGGTGTATCTGCGGCTCAAGATGGGCGAACCAATGATTCGCGAACGGAAGGTGGGGCTTGTGCCCTCCCAGCCCCATCTCAAGCCTCCAATCGCCGAACTCCACCTCGATCGGCCCTCCTCATCAGAGGTTAGCTACGCCGAGCGCCACTATCTACGGGCACAGGAATACCTTAAAAAAGGCAACTGCCAGATGGCGGTGCAGGAACTACGGGACGCCATCCGCATCGAGTCTGACCAGGCAAAGTACTACGCGCTGATTGGCCGGGCCTACATGATGCAGAACCTGCCGGGCGCAGCCAAGGCTTACTGTCGTCAAGCCCTTAAACTCGACCCGACAGACCGCCTAGCGCGGGCCTGTGCCAAACGACTAGAGCTCACCCTCCCACCCAGCGACGCCAGCACCAACGGCAAGTCGACCTCCCACCGCGACAGCAGCACCCGCAAATCCCAATCCAAATTTGGCGTCAGAAACGCGCTATTTGGGCTATTTGCCAAGCGTCGCTGAGATTACAGCCCTACAGGCTCAGGTTTGAGGGTGGAACCCCAGCGTCGCGAGGGGTCCGCACCTCTTGAATGTCCTAACGCGAAGGCTTAGCGCTACACAAACAAAATTCTCTTGGGGGTGTGCGCTCCAGTCGGGGGCGCACACCCCCACAAGTTGTAATTACAGCACTTTTCAGGTGCATGAGGTACAGATTTTTGTTTGTAGCCCCCCCAACCGCGCCGTCCAAAAAAAAAAAATAAACAAAAAAAACCGATAAAAATAAAATATAACA
>JBHJGR010000206.1:0-10696 GCA_050331615.1 Elainellaceae cyanobacterium | reverse complement strand
ATTTCGAGCAAGCGGGATTCATCGAAAATCTACTCAATCGCACCCTTGAGCTGACGGTGCATAACCACCTGGAAGAGGTTGACTTCCTGGAGGTAGACATCGCCAGTTCCGCTGGTCAGCTACTGCAGGGGAAGGCCGACGTAATCCGCCTCCGAGGGGATAGAGTGCAGGCGACGGAAACGCTACACGTTGAACACCTCAGTATTCAAATCAAGCGGGTGGCGATCGCCCTTGTCAGCATCGCAATGGGCAAGCTGGAACTCACCCAGCCCGCTCGCCTCACTGCCCGCGTCGTGCTCTCCGAAGACGACCTCAACGCGCTTCTCAATCGGCAAGACGTTAGGGATTGGATTCAGGAAATTCCCATCGCCTGTGACCGTCAGTGGCTCAGCGTGGCGATCGCTGCCCTCGACTGTGCCCTACCTGCTCCCGATACACTGGCCCTCACCGTTCGCGCCCAGATTCACAGCTCTGAGGGAGAAGCCGCCCACCCGATGCAGCTACAGGGCCAGCTCCGCCTCGAAGAGGAGGGCCACCGGATTTACCTGCAGCAGGCGCAGTTTTCCCATCCCCACACGCCGCTGCTGTCAGAAACGGCGGCCCTATTAGCCAAAGTCAGCGAATTGCTGCATCAGCGATCCATTCACCTGGACTTGCTCGCCCTCCACATTCAGGCCATCACTATCCAAGATCGTCAGATGGTGCTGCGCTTTCGAGCCGAAATCGAGGACCTGCAGGGCTTGCTGCACTAAGTGCTGAAGCACAGTTAATGACATTTGCGGGGGCACACCCCCCCAAGAAAGAAATTCTGTTGAACTGCTTAGATTGAATTTTAGAGAACCGATATCGTGCCCAAACCTGCTCAGATTCTTAGCGACCTGCCTCAGTGGGTCATCTGGGGCGGTGGCTTTCCGCTGCTCTGCCTCAACGGTTGGCTAGCGCTGCAGATTCTGCAATACCTCCAGCCCTTTGTCAGCATTTTTGCCGTTGCTGCCCTGCTGGCCTTTATTCTCCACTACCCGGTCGATCTGCTGCAGCGCTGGGGAATGGGACGGAGTCTGGCAGTTGTTTTGGTATTTGGCATGGCGATCGCCGCTCTCGTCAGCTTTGCGATTATCATCTTTCCGGTCCTGGTCGCAGAAGCGGGTACCATCGTGCAAAATGCGCCCGGCTGGATGGAAAACCTTGACCAGCGGCTGCAGGCGTTCCAGGACGGGAGCATTTATGGGCGCATTCCGGTGAGCATTTCCGATGCAGTTAACCAAATTACCAACGCCATTTCCGTGCAGCTAGACGGTCTGGGGGGGCGTCTGGTCACCCTCACCCTGCTGACCGTGGATAGCCTATCAAAGGCAGCGCTGACCCTGCTGCTGGCCTTTAACTTTTTGATGAGCGCTCCCCAAATTGTCGAGTGGGTTTTTCAGCGGCTGCCGTCCGATTCAGGGGAGTATATCCGGCGATCGCTCCAGGAAAATTTCAAACGCTATTTCATCAGCCGGGGGGTACTGGCGGCAACTGAGACAGGACTGATGACCCTGGCGTTCCTGCTGCTCGACCTCGACTTTGCCCTGCTGCTGGGCCTGGTGGTTGGTATCGCCTCGCTGATATCCCCTTTAGATACGATCGCCATTTTCCTAGTGGCTCTGATCGTGGCGATTCAAGATCCTTGGCTAGGCGTAGAGGTACTGGCTGCGGAACTGGCCATCGAACAAGTGATTGATCGGCTGATCTCTCCCCGACTGGTGGGCCAACTGATTGGCCTGGGGTCGTTTCAAATCACCCTCGCCCTGCTGGTAGGCACCAAGCTGGGGGGCACCCTGGGCCTCATCGTGGCCGTACCCATTGCCGGGTTTCTGCAGAGTATCTGGGACAGCATCCAGTCCTGGAAGAATCAGGTCGTTGATGCGGTCAAAGTTGAGTCGGGAGAGAAGAATGGCGATCGCACCGTATCGGGCTCCACGGCCTCCCGCAAGCTGGGCTACCCTGTCCAGAACGAATCCAGTTGAGAATTGCCCGACATAGCCCCCTCAGACTGAGATTTGAGGGTGGAACTCCCGCGTCGAGGGGTTCCACACCTCTTGAGCGTCCTAGCGCCATCTTAGGCGAAAGGACTGCTACATCCCGCCGCTGCCCTGACTGGGTTTGAGCAGAATCCAGCAGCCAAAGAAGAATAGGGTAATCGCGAGCTGGAGTACGTCAAACCAGGACAGCGTTCCGTCCATCAGGGTCGCGACGCTGCGGTTGATAACGCCCACCCCGATGGTGGCGCTTCCCAGAAACCAGATGCCCTTTTTAGCAGGATTGGGACGGCGGACTAAAGGCTCTGCAGGATGCCAATCCTGGGCAGCATTCGGAGAAGCGTTGACTTGATCCTGGTGCTTAGGAGACGTGCTCATGCCATTCATGTCCTAGAGAGTACGGAGTGGGGAGAGACGGATCGCAATCAGAGGCGATCGCGACGCATCTGCCTTTCACCCGAATGTGTACTTTTGTTATATCTCTTTACATTATGGCGCACGTCCGTCTACAGAGGGGATTGACGATTGTTCCACTTTCCCCACCCTTGACAGCCTCTAACCGTACTGATCAGACAGTGGCACCAGCGCAGACGCAGTCATCGCCAGGGTTGTCAGAGAGGTGATGTGCATCGGGGGCCACCTCCACCAGCGTACGATCGAGGTAAGCGGTGGCGGCGACATCTGGGTCCGTTTCTGTGGTGATAATGGCCTTAATTTGCTTCTGCTCCAGGCGGTGCAGCAGCCCCCGACCCATGCCTGCCGCGATGAGCACGTCTACCTCATCCAGCAGATGGGGAGCCTGGGCCGTGCCGTCATGAAAGGTTTCATGGAAGGTCTGGTCGGCGTTGAGGTTGAGGACGGTTTTATCGAGAATCTGATTATCAGCAACGCTGTAAATCCAGAAAATACGGCAGTGCCCGGCGTGGGAAGTAATCTGGTTGTTGGGTTGGCTGGCAACGGCAATTTTCATGATGGGTGGTTCCTTATGAAGCGATGATGTAGACAGGACCGCACCATTGCCGAAATAAGCTGCCAAGGTGAAGCGGGCAAGCTGTGGCGATCGCAATGGGCAGACCTTTCCCTATCTTAAGCAGAAATTAGGGTGTGGAAGATTACATTGTGTGAGGAGTATGAGAGACCGCGTGAAGCGATACTGGCATTCACTGCAATTCGCTGAGCTTACGCCGAGCTGCCCCCAGCAAGTCCTGGGCTTCCACATACCCAGTCGTCCCTGATTTCACCTTGGTCAAGTCATTGATAATGGCCTGGATCTCACTGGCCTGACGGGTGGGGTTGGGCGATCGTGCCTCTAGCTCAATCAGCCGGGTCAGCCGATTTTCAGCTTGACTCAACGCCTGCAGCGATTCCTGCTCATCTCTTAGCCGAATCCGAACATTGCTCAGGTTAGATTCATACGTTGCTAAAAGTCGCTGGGCTTCCAGGTACCCAGGGTTATCGGCAGGAATTTTTTCGAGCTGCTGAATTGCCCGCTGCCAGAGGCGGATTGCTTCTTCCCATCGACTCGGCGGATGGGGCGGGTTTTGACCCATCATCGCCGCCTCCATTGCAAACGCCTTCGCGGATTCAACTAAGGTGGCGGATTGAGCACTACCCCGATTGGTGCCAACAACTTGCTCGAAATCTCGACTGTAGGCAACTAATTTCGTTTGCGCTGACTGGCCAGCGACGGTTTCACTGGGTACCAACTGGAGCTGATCTAGAGCTTCCTGCCAGCGGGCGATCGCTGCCTGCTGCTCTTCTGGCGTTTGGGCCTGTTCATACTGCTGCTTGGCCGACGTAACGCCCTGATCCCCCCGTTGCAGAGCCGCTAGAGCATTTTGCTCCTGGAAGATCTTGGCCTCCATGCGGCCAATGTTAGCCCGCGCCGCAGCAAATTCATCATAGGTAAAGCGCCAACTGCATTGGAAAAGAGAGCAGTAGGCCCTAGGCTCGTATCCTAGAAACCAGACTGGGAGCTGGTCGAGATGGTTCTGGGCCTGAGCGACCTTTTCGGTACCTAGATCAAAATCTTCAGCACTTATGGCTCGATTCACGAGCTGATCGGCCTGCTCCACCAGGGAAACTGCCTGCCGATAGTTGTGATCCATGCTGAGAAAACTGGGCAGCAGCAATAGGGGAGCCGTTCGTGCTATCGGACGGCGAATCATCGGATAAGGAAGATTGACGAGCCACAACCCTCCCGTTGATACGAGCACTAAGAAGACCGCGAACTTGAGTTTATTCATAGCTGAGCTGGCAGAATGTACGGAAATGGTTTCTACCCCTCGCTTTAAAATTCCCAGTCTGGCTTTGACCTAACCGCAATTGTTCCTTAACGTTTTATTGAAGAATTGCGGTCAGATCGGATTATTTTTCATATAGCGATACGCTTTCGGGTTAGCACATTCAAGAAGTGTGGAACCCCCGCGACGTGCAGATTCCACACACAAATGTTAGCCCGTAGGGCTGTAAGGCGATTTTTGGAAATGGTCCTACCGCCGTCTAACTTGGGTAAAAAACCTTTCTTTAGAAATCACTTAGGACTACATAAATCGGGTTAAATCCACCCGGTAGCGTCCCTTCTTCGTTGTGGCAATCTCACCAATTTCCAGCCGTCCCTTGCCGCGAATCGCCACCAGGTCACCAGAGTCAAGGCTGTGACTAGGCTGGGTGATTTCCTTCCAGTTCACCCGCACGTCGCCGCCGCTGATCAAATCCACCATTTTGCTGCGAGACATGCCGAAACCTGCCGAGGCGATCGCATCTAGCCGCAGTGATGCCTCCACCGTAGTCATCTGCTTTTTTTTGGGTTCGCGGATTTTGAGTTCACTAAAGTCGATGCGTCGGGTTTTGACGGGTACTGACCGCACCTGGGTCAGGCTCATTTCCAGAAACTCCGCCAGTTCCGGTACTACAATGGCCTGGGCACCGCGATCGCCCAGCACGATCACGTCTCCCACCTTTTCTCGCACAATGCCCGTTCCCAGCAGGGCTCCTAGAAAATCGCGGTGGCTAGCGGGATCAAATAGAAAATTACCGGCAATACTCAGCGCTGCCAGCTCCACCTGGGTGGGATCAAGGGGTAGTTCAGAGCGGGCGATCGCCAACCGCTTGCGCTCAGCCTGGGGATAGCCGCCCCAGTCCAACAAATTGACTTCCGTCAGCCGACTAAACATCTGCTGAGCCGCAAAGAGATCTGGAGGCGAGAGGAAATCGGTCAGCACGATTTCCCAGGTGCGAATGGCCTGATCGGCCTGGTCAATCACCCGTGCCGCCGTCTCTCGATTTTCAATCCCTCGCAGCAAGTCCTCTTTAGGCAACATGAGCGAATTTCATCCCTGAGCGCTATCCTTGGCTTCAATTCTTTATTTCAACAACATTGGCGCGGAAAGGAGCGAATCCTTACCACGCCAGAAATCTATTCGTAGCTGGCTAGGGCAACTGCTGGGAGCTGCCCACCGGCTGCTTAGCCGCTTACGTCCCACTCTGATTGGCCCGTTGGCGCTGAGAAAACCATAGGGCTAGGGGTAGCCGTCTTCAAGCCGTTAGGATACCGACACCGCCACAAACAGCAGCCCGCCAAGTAGGGCGATCGCGGCAGCTCCCAGAATTAGATAATTCCGCTTGTCGGTCGTCGAGGGCGGCTCGGCGCGGTACATCTTCGGCTCTTCCGCGAAGTTATTTAGACGACCCCCGTCTTCAGTGGTGTAAGGCATAAGCGACTGTTCCTTTGAATTGGACTATTCTGAATTGGACTATTTAAGTTTGGCTGTTAGCTCAGAAAAATTGTAACAAAAAGTTACAAGCTTTACATCCTATTTCTTGAAGTTAGCACGGCTTATGCCCCTCGACAATCTACCCCAAGGACGGGGATCGCCCAATGCTCCTGGTGCCTTCATGAGGTAACTGTGCCAGTGGTGGGCGAGCTGGCACTGGCCCAGGCTTGAACGGGAATTCGCCCTGCCAAAAACGCCAGCCGTCCGGCTTCCGTTGCCAATCCCATAGCGCGCGCCATTTGGGGAGGGTTCTTAGCACGGGCGATCGCCGTATTGATCAACAGGGCGTCTGCTCCCATTTCCATTGCCTGGGTCGCTTCGCTGGGCGCACCGATGCCCGCATCCACGACCACGGGCACCGTTGCATTCTCGATGATGATGCGGATATTGGCCGCGTTCTGGATACCCTGCCCCGAACCGATGGGGGAGCCCAGGGGCATGACCGTAGCGCAACCCACCTCCTCCAGCCGCTTTGCCAGCAGCGGGTCCGCGTTGATATAGGGCAGCACCGCAAATCCCTCCTTCACCAACTGCTCGGCAGCCTGGAGAGTCCCGATGGGGTCGGGCAGGAGATATTGGGCGTCAGGAATCACCTCTAGCTTGACGAAGTTGTTGTCTTCCTGGCCCAGCAGCTTTGCCATTTCCCGCCCCAGGCGTGCGACTCGCACCGCGTCTTCGGCCGTTTTACAGCCAGCCGTGTTGGGCAGCATCCAAATGCGGCTCCAGTCAAGCGCTTCGGCCAGCCCTTCATGACCGGGGGCATTGGTCTGCACTCGGCGGACGGCGACGGTAACAATTTGACAGCCACTAGCCGCAACGCTGGCCCGCATATCGTCGAAGTTGCTGTATTTGCCGGTGCCCGTCATCAGGCGTGATTGGAAGGTCCGACCAGCGATGATGAGCGGGGTATCGACGAGGGATGTTGTCCCAGACGCAGTATCGGCGATCGCAGCAGTGGAATTTAGGGTCTGCATAGGAGCGGGAGGATGGTGAGATGGGAGGGTAGATGGGGGAATCGTGATAGACGCCGGGCCAGCTTCGGCTTGGTGAAATCGCTGCCAGCGGAAGGGACGCAGCAGGTCTTGCCCCTGCTGGTGCCAAACCCAATCAGCGATAAGCCGCGCTGTCACCGGGGCCAGCAGAATGCCGTTACGGTGATGCCCGGTGGCCAGGGTGAGGTTGGCACAGTGGCTCTCGCCTAGAATGGGCCACTCATCGGGGGTGGTGGGACGAAATCCCCACCAGGTTTCCTCAACGGGCAGGTCATCTAGCAATGGATAGAGGCGCACTGCCCGCTCAATCAGGGTGCGGATCCCCGCCAGAGTATTTTCAGGAGTAAATCTCACGGACTCGACCGTAGCGCCGATGATGATACGCCCGTCCTGTCGGGGCACGATGTAGGCGTCTTCGCCAAACAGAACCTGGCGCAGGGGCAGCGCTTCCTGCAGTACATGTCCCTGAGAAGGCAGCCGCACCGACATCATTTGGCCCTTGCGGGGCTGCACCGGCAGGGGCAGCAGCGCGTGGGACCAGGCCCCCGCCGCCAGGACATAGTGCTGTGCTGCCCAGTCGCCAGCGGAGGTTTGGACCTGGGTGACGCGGCCCTGGGATTGGTGCAGAGCCTCAACCGTAACGCCGCTGTGAATCTCGACGCCGAGGGTTGCTGCGGCATGATAAAGCGCTTCGGCCAGGGCGCGGGGACTCACCTGCCCGTCTTCTGGAAACCACCAGCCTCCCGCCACGTCAGCGCCTAGTCCAGGCTGGGCATGGCGAATAGCGCTGGCATCCAGCCAGGTTCCGGCGGTGTCTGAAGCGGCAGTGGTGGCCGGATGGTGATAGACCGGAGCCAGGATCCCGCAGGCCCAGTGGTGAGTCGGTAAACCACTAATCGCTTCTAGCTTTCGCACCCAATCTGGGTAGGCGAACAAGCTCTTCTCGCAGAGGTCAAGCAATGGGCCTGGCTCAATGCCTTCAGCATGGGGGGCCAGCATACCGGCGGCGGCACGGGTAGCCGTATTGTGAGTATCGCGGGTGAGGACAGTGACGCTTGCCCCTCGCTGCCGCAGCTCAACGGCGATCGCCAACCCAATGATGCCACCGCCGATGACGAGTATGTCGGTCTGAGTATTCATTTGCTCAACGGATTGTATTAGTGTGTTGGTCACCACATGCCGCTAACGGGACGCCGGTTGGAGGAATCGCCGGGAGAAACAGGAACGGTGGGATCGGTCTCCGGAGGAGGCGGGCTGGTCGGGGTGGTGGAATTGGTTGAATCGGTGGGACTTGTGCCAGTGGTGTTATCAGTGGTGCCCTGCGCGTCGGTAGCAGAAGTTTGATTAGAATCAACTGGTTCAACAACCTCAGTATCATTGGGAGCGCCGTTGCCATCGCCACCGGAGAATAGGTTAGACAGCCAGGTGGGAGTGGACTGCCCTGAAGCGGTCACGATGCCAATGAGGACTACTGCCGCCAGCCCAACTAGGGCAGCCGAGATGATTCGCTGTAGTCCTTTTAGCTGGCTGACGACGATCGCCGCAACCAGGGCTGCAATCAAAATGCCAATAATTTCATCCATCACCAGAGCCCCTTAGTTCCCGTGAATCTCCCCCCCGATCTTAAACGTCTAGCCTAAGCATCGGGTGTCCAGTTCGGCTGAATTCCCTGCCCCCAGAACCCATCATATTTAGTCACCCGCACATCTCCAAGCACTTGGGTCTGGCAGGCCAGTCGGAGATTGCGGCTAGGGCTGTGGGGCGGAAGCGATCGCCGAGCCTGGTCTCGCCAGTTGGGGGGCGACACCTCTCCTTCGATCTCGACAGCACAGGTGCCACAGGTGCCAATGCCCCGGCAGTTGATCAGGGCAGACTGGCCGTTGTAGAGGGGAATGCCCTGCTGCAGCAAAACCTGCCGCAGATTTGCGCCAACTTCGCATTCAAACGATCGCCCCTGAGCTGTTACGGTAGGCATAGATGCTACTCCTGTTACAATTTCTAGCTGTAGGTTGTCGATAAACCGCTGGGAGTCAGCCCTGCGCGATGGGAATGATCGTCCTGCGATCGCCCCATTCCCAGTTTAAAGTTTCTTTAGAATGTGGGCGCAGGCGCGGCCATTAAATTCGGCCATTAGATTAAATTTTCCCCGTCTGCTCAGGTCAACCCCATCCCCGCTCCCCTTCCCACCCTCCTGCGATCGCCATGACTTCAGATCGGCTTGCTTCCTCATCTTCGTCCATCTGGCTCTATGACACGACGCTCCGGGATGGTGCCCAGCGCGAAGGGCTATCCCTCTCGATTGAAGACAAGCTGCGCATCGCCCGCCAGCTCGACCAGCTCGGGGTGCCGTTTATCGAGGGGGGCTGGCCGGGGGCCAACCCCAAAGACGTACAGTTCTTCTGGCAGCTCCAGGAAGAACCCCTCGCTCAGGCAGAAATCGTCGCATTCTGCTCTACGCGGCGGCCCGGTCGCGCTGCCGCAGACGACCCCATGCTCCAGCCCATTTTGGCAGCAGGCACCCGCTGGGTCACGCTGTTTGGCAAATCCTGGGACCTGCACGTCACCGAGGGGCTGAACACCACCCTGGCTGAGAATCTGGCGATGATTCAGGATACGGTTACCTTCTTTAGAGGTCAAAACCGTCGTGTTATTTATGACGCCGAGCACTGGTTCGATGGCTACAAGCACAATCCGGCCTATGCCCTGGAGACCCTGAGAGCGGCGATCGCTGCCGGAGCGGAATGGCTGGTGCTCTGCGATACTAACGGCGGCACCCTGCCCCACGAAGTGAGCGAGATTGTGGCGGCAGTCGGCCAGTCCCTCAACGTTGGGCTCGAAGATAGGACGCCGTCTGCCTCGGCCATTTCCTCCACGCCGCGCCTGGGGATTCATACTCATAATGATGCCGGGACGGCAGTGGCCAATGCGATCGCCGCCGTCATGCAGGGGGCGCGTATGGTGCAGGGCACGATCAATGGCTACGGCGAGCGCTGCGGCAACGCCAACCTGTGTACTCTGATTCCCAACCTGCAGCTCAAGCTGGGCTATGCCTGCGTTCCCGACGACCAGCTCACGCGGCTGACGGGCACCAGTCGCTTCATCAGCGAAGTAGTCAATCTGGCCCCCGACGACCACGCCCCGTTCGTGGGGCAGTCGGCCTTTGCCCATAAGGGCGGCATCCACGTCAGCGCCGTGCAGCGCAACCCCATCACCTACGAGCACATCCGTCCAGAGGCCGTAGGCAACTGCCGCCGCATCGTCATCTCTGACCAGGCGGGGCTGAGTAACGTGCTGGAAAAGGCCCGCAGCTTTGGCATCGAGCTGCAGAAGGACGACCCCACCTGCCGCCAAATTCTTCAGCGGCTGAAGCGCCTGGAGAGCGAGGGCTACCAGTTTGAGGCAGCAGAGGCCAGCTTCGAACTGCTCATGCGGGAGGCCCTGGGGCAGCGGCAAGCCTGGTTTGAGCTGAAGGGCTTCCAGGTCCACTGCGACGTGGCCCCCAGCCCCGATCTGTGGCACTCCAACTCCCTAGCCACCATCAAAGTCGCTATCAACAGCAGGGATTTTCTGGAAGTGGCGGAGGGCAACGGCCCAGTATCGGCCCTGGATGCGGCCCTGCGGAAAGCGCTGCTGAACTTTTATCCGGCGATCGCCCAGTTTCAGCTCAGCGACTACAAAGTGCGGATTCTCGACGGCGGCGCGGGCACCTCGGCCAAGACGCGGGTGCTGGTGGAGTCGAGCAACGGTCCCCAGCGCTGGACGACGGTGGGCGTCTCCACCAACATTCTGGATGCCTCTTATCAGGCGGTGGTGGAGGGCATTGAGTATGGCCTGCTGCTGCAGACCCAGGCCCATTCCCAGCCCAGGGAAGCGGCCCCGATATTGGAATAGGGGCGAAGCGTTCGGTCAA
>JBHJGR010000205.1:0-3409 GCA_050331615.1 Elainellaceae cyanobacterium | reverse complement strand
TTCCCCATCCCAACTGGCCCGATGGAGGAAGAGCCGCCGCTCGGGCAATCGCTGCACGAGACAGCGACGCAGGGCACTGGCAAAGACGCTTTTGCCGCTGTTGGGTGGCCCACCGATGAGAATAGCGGGGCAGGGCTGACGATTCTGCAAGGGAAACAAAACGTCTCCCACTTCAGGATGGGCAACCCGGCTATGGATGACGACAACGGACTGGGTGCGGGCATCAAAGCAGCCAATCCAGGGAGCATCGTGGCACTGGTGAATCAGCGCGTTGTAGAGCCAGTTGGGGGCTTGCCCGAAAAGAATCACTTCGCGGGAGCAATCGAGGTCGAAGGGCAGAGTCAGACTCGTGAGGATTCCAGGGTGAATGAGGGTTTGGGGTTGGGTCAGCTGAATAGAGAGAGTCTGGTAAGAGTGAGTTGACTCACCAGCGGCGATCGCCAGCGTAGTCACATCGAGCTGAACCGGGGGCTTGGCGTCTTTAGCAAAGCTCATCGGGCAATTGAACCGTCAAAATTTCACCAACGCTGACTTTGGGAGAGTGGGTGGCTACAACAACGGCACCGCCGGAGCGGGGATGGTCGTCGCCAAAGCGGGGGTCGAAGCAGGCAACCCAGGCGGCGGGATGGCAGGCGTGAACCAAAAAGCCATAGAGCCAGATGGGGGCTTGGCCTTCGATGACGATGCCCTGACTCCAGATCATCGTGTTTGGCAGGGAAAGGGTTTTGAGCACGGCGGGTTCGATGATGCCGTGGGGGGCGGTGATGCGGATGTGCAGATGCTGATAGGTCAGCTCTGCGCTGGTCTGGTCGGGAAGGTGATGCAGTTCAATGGCGGACATGGGATTTTGGATTTTGGATTTTGGATTTTGGATTTTGGATTTTGGATGATTTGTCCATCATGATATCCGCGTTGGAAGGGGAAGTTTCCAGGGCGAGGATACTATCAGAAGGGGCATCAACGTAAGGCGAGACACTTTCCCAAGAATAGAATTCAGGAGTCAGGAGCCAGAAGTCAGCTCTCTCCTGAATTCTGAGTTCTGGATTCTGGATTCTGTCCAACCAGAATTTCCCACCTTAAGCTGATACCCATCAAAAGTATGATTTGAAATTTACCTCCCACTCCGTCTATGTCTGATCTGGTCTGGCGCGATCCGCCCAGTATTCCCCTGTTGCAGTGGCTGGCGCGGGGCACTTTGAAACAAAACCTGCTCCAGGCGATTCGGCTCTGGGTGTGGCTGCATCTGCTCTATGGCGATCGCCATACTCGCCTGCTGCTGGCTGAACCCTTCAGCTATGCCGACTGGCGGGATGTTTTCTTCACTCTCGACCATCCCACGGGAGAAGCCAAGCCTGATGACCACAATCCGAATTGCCCCTGTGCCAAGGTGACGGCGGCCTGGCTGTTTGGCGATCGCCTCACCTCTACCCAGGCCGACTGGACGATGCGGCAGCAAGACCCAATCCAGCGACGCCAGACTCGCAAGCAGGCAGACCAGTTTCGCCAAAGCTTGCAGGAGCATGGGGTGCTGCCCGACCATCTGGAGCGACTGCTTCACCAGACGCGGCTCTTTGGCATGACGCGGCGGACGCTGGCAGGTGACCTGCAAATCCTGGCGGAGATGCACTGGCTCCAGCGGGTAGGCCAGGGCTATCAGACGGTGGCGGAGTGGCCGGAGTGGCCCCGCAGCAGCGACTCAGCCCCAGATGCCCAGCTATCGGCCCGGAACCTGGCCTTCCTCACCCAGCCGGACCTGGCGGCGATCGCCGATAGCTTCTCCCAGGATATTCAGGGTCAGCGGCGCTTTTTTGTGCATGTGGACTATGTGGTGGCCCAGCAGTGGATTGACCGGGTAGATGACTGGCAGGATTGGCTACGCGCCATCTGGCAGCAGGAGCCGGTGCCGCCAGTGCAGCTTAAGTTTCGTCCGGCAGGGGCGACGAGCGACGTGTCCCTAGTTGTCTACCCAGTGTGCATCTACTACTACCGCCGGGGTCCCTACCTCTGTGGCTACGGACAAAGGCCCCATTTGCCCAAGAATGAGGTCGGCTGGCTCAACTACCGGCTCGACCGCATCCAGGATTTGCACAAGCTCAACTGGCGGGATGCGGCCATTCCCAGGGAACTCAAGCGGCAGTATCAATCTCACCAGATCCCCAAGCCAGAGGACATTCAGGGGTGGATGGCCGATGCCTGGGGCTTTGACTACTACCAACCTGCTCAATTACTGCTGCTGCGCTTTGACCAGGAGTGGAACCGTCGCTACATCCGCAATAGCCTGCGCCATGAAACCTTTCAGCCGATCGCCTACCCGGATCTCAAAAAGCTGATTGAGCAAGAACTGGACGGCACTGAGCGCGATCGCCTCCTGACCATTTGGCGATCGCGTCCGGCGACCGATGCCTACTACCAGGCGATGTATCGCCGGGGCGACCCCAACGTCTACCAGCGGCTGCGGGCGTGGCGGCCCCATGTAGAGGTGCTGCTGCCCTGGGAGCTACGGCAGCGAATGAAAACCGAAATTGAGCAAGAACGGGTGTTTTATGGCGATGAATGAAAGTTGGACCGTTTCCAAAATCGCGTGTAAAGGTGCTGGAGACCAGCAGTCCTCTGGGCTGGAAGCTGCCCTCATTATGGCCACTCGCCTCCATAAGGCGCAGACGCGCAAGGCAAATGATGTTCCCTACATCTCCCATCTGCTGGGAGTGGCGTCGCTGGTGATGGAGGATGGGGGCAACGAGGGAGAGGCGATCGCCGCCCTATTACACGATGCCGTAGAAGACCAGGGGGGTGCTGCCACCCGTGCGCTGATTTATGAGCGGTTTGGGCCTCAGGTGGGGGCGATCGTGGATGGCTGCACCGAGCCGCCCCCGATTTCAGGAGAAAGCTGGCGGCAGCATAAGCAGCGCTATTTGCAGCACGTTGCCCAGGCGTCCCCTGCGGTGCATCGGGTGGTGCTGGCGGATAAGGTTCACAACGGGCGATCGCTCCTGGTGAACCTGCAGCAGTATGGTCCCCAGATTTGGCAGTACTTCCGGGGCAGCCTGCCCGATATCCTGTGGCTCCAGCGGCAGCAGGTGGCGCTGTTTCAGCGGCTGAAGCCGGGGTGGATGGCGGATGAGCTGGCGCGGCTGGTGGTGGAGATGGGGAGGGAGGAGGAATGAGGAGGGAGGAAGGAAGAATGAAGAATGAAGAGGGAGGAGGGAGGAGGGAAGAAGGAGGATTGAAGATTGAAGAATGAAGAGGGGTGAAGGGTGGATGGGGGGGGCTGTTTGTTGGGGCGGTATCGGTTTGTCCGCAGATTTCGCTGATTTCGCAGATTTCATAAATGATTAAACAAGTGATTAACGTTTTTGCCGAGTATCTATCTGCGTCGATCTGCTTCATCTGCGGATACATCAGACGTAGT
>JBHJGR010000204.1:0-23079 GCA_050331615.1 Elainellaceae cyanobacterium | reverse complement strand
TACCGAACCACCAGCGACTGTTAGTTTCAGATCCGAAATGCTGTACGGCGGGGCACGCCGGAACAGGGTAAAAAAACGCTTGGGGACACTTTTCCCGCTGGGGCTGACTGCCCAACATCTAGATAGTTTGACCATTTTGGTACGGCTGTTTGGTGAGGGGTTGCGGAGTTTGAGATAAAACTCTCAGATCAGTTTTAAGGATGGTGGATTTTAAGGATGGTGGATGAGCCAAGAATCCCCTAGCTTTTAGCTATGGGGAGTGTCAAAGTGAATAGTATCGTCTGCACTGCTGGGAGGTCAGCATGGTCAAAATTGCGGTGATTGATTACGACATGGGAAATCTGCATTCGGCCTGCAAAGGCATTGAAAATGCAGGCGGCATGGCCCATGTGACCGACGTAGCCCAGGACCTTGAAGAAGCCGATGCCGTAATTCTGCCCGGAGTGGGAGCGTTTGACCCGGCTATCCAGCACCTCCGCGCCCGCGACCTGATCCAGCCGATTCGGGATGTCATCGCCAGCGGTAAGCCGTTCCTGGGCATTTGCCTGGGGCTGCAGATTCTGCTGGAGGGCAGTGAAGAGGGTGTCGAGCCAGGGTTAGGGGTCATCCCAGGAACCGTGCGGCGCTTCCGGCCCGAACCCAGCATCACCATTCCCCAGATGGGCTGGAATCAGCTCGACCTCACCCAGCCCCAGCTTCCCCTCTGGCAAAACCTGCCCCCCAATCCCTGGGTTTATTTTGTCCATTCCTACTACGCCGCTCCCGCTGATGCCAGCGACATTGCGGCCACCGTTACCCACGGCAGTCATATCGTCACGGCGGCGATCGCCCGTGATAACCTGATGGCCGTGCAGTTCCACCCAGAAAAGTCCTCTCGCACCGGGCTGCAGCTACTGGCAAATTTTGTTCAGGCCGTGCGCGAGCAGCTTGTGGTGCGCGTCTAGTCGGCGGCGCATTGATGGCTCTCCGCATCTACGGCAATCGCCAGTTAAAGACCGTGCCCGGTCGCGAAACTCGACCCACGCCAGCGCGGGTGCGGGAGGCGCTGTTTAACATTTGGCAGGGCAACGTTTCCGGCTGCCGCTGGCTTGACTTGTGTAGCGGCACAGGAGCGATGGGGGCAGAGGCGCTGTGTCGTGGGGCAGCATCGGTTATTGGTATCGAGCAATCGGGACGGGCCTGTAGCGTGATTCAGCAGAACTGGCGGCAGGTAGCGGCGGCAGATCAGCAATTCCAGGTAATGCGGGGCAATGTGGTTCACCTGCTGCCAAGGCTGGCCGGTCAGCAGTTTGACCGGATTTACTTTGACCCGCCCTACGCCAGCGATTTGTACGAACCCGTTCTGGGGGCGATCGCCCAGCACCAGCTTTTAGCAACCGATGGAGAGCTGGCAGTGGAGCATGATCGGGGGCGATCGCTTCCATCCAACTGGGAAGTACCCGCAAAGCAAGACCGTAGCACCTTAGAGCGATCGCTAGCGATTTGTCGCGAGAAAGTCTACGGCACTACGGCAGTTACGTTTTACTATAACGTTTTGTAAAGGTACGGCCTCATCAAAGGGAGGCCGGGCAGACTACAGGTCAAGCTGGTTGCCGCGACGATACTGCATGTAGGCAGCGACAAACAAACCCGCCAGAGTGACGGGAATTAGACCCAGAACAATTCCAGAAAGTAGAGGTTCAATCACGGTTTCGGCTCCTATTGATCAAAACAAAATAATGCTTAGGCACATATGGCTGCCTTCCATCATACGCCGATTAGGGATGGAGCAGATCCAATGCCAGAGACGCCAATCTTTTGAAAACGTTAAGCTTCTTAAGAAATGGCATTAAAATATTAAACTGTAAGATGAATATGTATAAACGTCATTTGCACAGACTGAGTTGACTAAAGAGCTGTTGAACGAGCAAGCAACGCCAGATGTGGATACCGTTATCCAGGCTCTAGCCCTGGGCATATTAGTGATCCTTTTTGCTGTTCTGGTGTTCTTGGTGGGCATGTACCAGTTCCGATACGCCGACCCCTACATTCGCGATGTTCTCTCCATCCATGGCGATCCGGTTCGCGGCCATGCCATTTTTCAGATGAACTGTTCCAGTTGCCACGGGCTATACGCCGACGGTCGCGTTGGCCCTAGCCTGCACGACATCTCCAGCCGCAAGTCTCGGGTTGCCCTCATTCGCCAGGTTACCAGCGGCAAGACGCCGCCTATGCCTCAGTTTCAGCCTAGCCCAGGCGAGATGGCTGATTTGCTGGAATACTTAGAAACGCTCTAGCTGGGGCGATTGTCGAAAGCAAGATATTTTGGCAGCTTCGCGGGTTCAATACCCGCGAAGCTGCCCGCTATCCTGCCCCAACTTCAGCGAAGCAAGTCGGGGCAGGATAGCGGCGTCCTGTTCTACCCGATTATCCGATAATATCGGGATACACTGGCTTAACCATATTTTAGATTTCTTGACCCCAGTAGATTCTCGCGAAAAAATATCGTAGTATATTTGAGAACCTGGGAGATCTACGTAGTGCAAATAACATATTCTCAGCAATATCAAGCAGCAAGCTACGTATATCTACTGAGAGAACTGCTAAGCAGCGACCAGAGCTTAACGACGGGTGCGATCGCGCCCACTCAATCAGGCGGATTTGTGACCGCCATGGATTCGCTAGAGATGGCTCCAGGCACCCAGTAATCAGTCAGTCTAATTCTTGAAATCGTCTATTTAACAGGAGCTGAGCGACTGTGCATCTTAATATTCATGATTCGTCTTTTACTCAAAATTTTCATAGCAAAATGAACCCAGCGAGTTCGCGCCCCTGGGTCGAGGGCCAGACGACGCGCTATTCTCACCGATCAGATGCGACAACCCTTGTCGTTTTTGATACTCAAGTTGCCGATTATCCGTCACTAGCCGCAGGCGTCCACCTTGACGCTGCCGTGCTTATCCTTCGTTCTGATCAGGACGGCGTTCAACAAATTACCCAGGCGCTACAGGCATCCCCCTCGGTCCGGCAGCTCCACATTGTTTCCCACGGCGGGCCGGGCTACATCGAATTGGGCGATCGCCCTCTCAGCCTCGCTACTCTGCAGGACTACACCTGGGAACTCCAGCACTGGTTCTCTGACCGCACGGCCCCTGGTAATTGTTCCATCGCTCTTTATGGCTGTCAGGTTGCCGCTGGCGATGGCGGAGCGGAGTTTGTCCAGGCGCTACATCGGCTCACCGGGGCTAGCGTTGCCGCTTCGACTACGCTGGTGGGAAGTGCTGATCTGGGTGGCAACTGGGACCTGGATGCTAGCGTGGGGACGCCGAAACAGGAGTTGGCGATCGCCCCGGAAGCACTCTCAGCCTACCGCGGCACGCTGGTCAACCTTAGCTTTATCGACCCTAGTCTAGTTGAAGGGACAGAAAATTCGGTAGGCGCTGTTTACCGCTTCACCAACGTTACCGTCGACAACGGAGCCGCCGTTGATGCCCTAGTAACCGTTGACGCTATTAACGGCGGGGCTACACTCGAAAATATTGATCGCCCTG
Organism: Elainellaceae cyanobacterium; assembly: GCA_050331615.1. Lineage (GTDB taxonomy): Bacteria > Cyanobacteriota > Cyanobacteriia > CAKZMO01 > CAKZMO01 > JAYKGU01. The sequence continues at coordinate 19,549 of JBHJGR010000204.1, read as the reverse complement.
GTGAGGGTTCGGGCCAGCCAAACTCGTTTGGCGCGCAGGATGCACTTCAGCCACGCGTTCGGGGTGCTGTTGGGAGTGACGCCAGCGTTGATTTTTCTATTCAATTTGTAGAAGCAGGCACCGAAACGCCGTTCATCGTGTCCAGCTTTTTGGCAACAATTCTAGACTTGGACGGCAACGACCCCACAGATACGCCCAATCGCGGTATTGAGTTTGCTGCACTGGCCAACGCCAATGAATTTACCCTACTGGGCGGTCAAAGCAGTGAACTAACGCAACAAAACGACCTTGCCGCCGGTTTTGCCGACGTCGCTTTCCTAGGAACTACCAACCAAGGAGATGGGTTTACCTTAGAAGCATCGGTCACCTTTGCATATTTAAACTCCTCTGGCTTTCGTTTCAGAGCCGGAGTCACTAACTATGAGGAGGGTTCTGCACGGCAGCTATCCCTGCTATTTGATGAAACCATCCTGGATGACATCTTCCCGCCCATTCCGCCCGTTGTTGTGAATGAACCGCCTGCTGCGGTCAATGATACGGCGACCACTGCTGTAGGTGTCCCCGTTGATATCAGTATTCTGGCGAACGATACCGATGCAGAAGACGGTATTCCCAGTGGAGGCATCACCCAAATCAACGGCAGCACCACATCCGGCGTGACGTCTTTCACCTTACCCAGCGGTGGAATCGTCGAGCTTAATCCCGACAACACGGTGACCTATCAGCCCGCCCCAGGTTTTACAGGGGTCGACTCCTTCACCTACACCGTTGCTGATAGTGATGGCACCAACGTCACCGCCACGGTCAATGTCACGGTTCAGGATGGCGTGCCGCCCAATACCCCTCCTACGGCAAACCCTGATACTGCTGGTTTCCTGCCCAACACGCCCGTTACCCTCAATTTGACTGCTAACGACACGGATACCGAAGATCCTGGCGGCACCCCAACCGGAGGCATCACTGCCATCAACGGCACTCCTGTTGTAGTTGGTCAGCCCATCACGCTACCCTCCGGCAGTTTGGTGCAGCTCAATCCAGATGGTACCGTCACCTACACCCCCGCCCCTGGTTTGGCTGAGGTGGAAGAGTTCTCCTACACGGTCGCGGACAGCGGTGGGTCAACGAGTACGGCGATCGCCACCCTGATACCTCAAAGCACCCCCACTGGCCCTGATACAGATGGGGATGGGGTTCCCGATCCCATTGATCTTGACGACGATAATGACGGCATTCCTGACACTGTCGAAGAACAGGGCAATCCCGATCTGGATACTGACGGCGATGGCATTGTCGATCGCCTCGACCTGGATAGCGATAATGACGGCATCCTTGACGTCGAGGAAGCCGGACACGACGTTGGCGACCCCGACGGTGACGGGCGGCTAGACGGCCCCTTCGGTCCCAACGGCCTTGCCGATATCGTGGAAACCGCACCCGAAAGTGGGGTCCTGAACTATACAGTGGTCGACACCGATGGTGACGGCGTGCGCGACTTCCAGGATTTGGATTCGGACAACGATGGCATCACGGACGTTGTTGAAGGAGGTGGCCTGGGGCAAGATACCGACCCAGATGGCGACGGCATTATCGGCACAGGAACCCCCGTCGACACGGATGGCGACGGCATCGCAGACGATGTTGACCCTGACAACGGCGGCACTCCTTCCGAAGTCCCCGATACCGATGACGACGGGCAGAAGGACTACCGCGACGTTGATACCGACAACGACGGGATTCTCGACGTGGTAGAACAGGGTGCTGGCTTCCCAGATGCTAATGGCGACGGTGTGGTGGATGGCACTGACAGCGACGGTGACGGCATCCTTAGTCCAGTTGACGCAGCTGAGGGCAGCTTTGGCAGCGCGCCATCCTCCATTCCCTTTCCTCAGGACGCTGATGGCAGCGGCACGCCCGATTGGCGGGAACTCCCCATCGACACAATCGTGACGCCCGAACCACCGGGTCCAGTCGTCAGCCCCGATCCGGATCGTGTCCTCAATGGCTTCAGCGACCCTGACATACTGATCGGTGGTAGCGGCAACGATCGCATTAATGGCGGCAGTGACCCAGATGTGCTCAGCGGCGGTGCTGGTGACGACATTATCAACGGCGGCAGTGGCAACGACCAAATGGACGGTGGCAGCGGCAACGATGCCATGAACGGTGGCAGTGGCCGCGACCGAATGCTGGGGCGCAAGGGTAATGACGTGATGAGCGGCGGACAGGGCCGCGACCGAATGCGGGCTGGCGCTGGACGGGACGAAGTCTTTGGCGATGCCGGACGGGATGAACTCTACGGCGATCGCGGTCGAGATACCATCGACGGCGGACGCGGTGGCGACATGATTGTAGGCGGTTTTGGAGCCGACCAGCTTACGGGGGGTGAGGGACGCGATCGCTTCGTTTTCGAAAGGATCCGAGACTTTGGGGACGTCATCGCGGACTTTGCCATCATCAAAGACAGGCTCGTCTTCGATGACGTGAACGGCATCAACTCCTTAGATGACCTGGAACTCAAGCAGCGAGGAGCCGACACCGTAGTTCACGCCCGCATTAATGGGGGGCTGGAGAAAGTTGCCACCTTAGTTGCCGTCGAGGCCGATACCCTAGACGCTGCTAACTTCAGCTTCTAGGAGCCTGACGCCTATTGCCTATTATCCATTGACGAACTCGGGGAGCAGTTGCGCTCCCCTTTCCGATTTCTTCCACCCAGCAAAAAATCCAAAATCCAAAATCCAAAATCCAAAATCCAAAATCCAAAATCCAAAATCCAAAATCCAAAATCCAAAATCCATTAAGTCCACCCAACTGCCGCCGTGCTCACGACTCGCTTCAAATCGGGCGTGATTTCCACCGTATAGTCGAAAGGCGACCCGTCTGATGACACCTGGGTCATGGCTTGACCATTGGGGCGGCGAGGAGAAAAGTAGGACTGGGCACGAATCACCAGATTGCCGCTGGCATCGACCCCGACATCATCAATTACTAGGGAGTTGCTTCTGCCGTTGCTCAATAGGGCAGACAGGTGGGCAGCATCCAGCAGTTGCCCAGTGGCTAGGTCAATGCGAGCAATGACGGCAATTTTGGCACCACCTCCAGATCCGTAGCTGCGTAGCCAGGACTGGGTCACATCCCCACTGGCTCGGCGGAAGTCCTCAGTGGAATTACCCTGAGCACCATCAATGCTGAAGATTCCATACAAATCGCTACCGCTCCAGAACAGCCCATAGCCCCGGCTGTCAGCCCCCGTCACTTCATAATCGGTAACCGTCCAGTTTTGGCTGGGATCGCTGCTGTTAAAACTCACCACGATGGGATTTTGGTTGTTGGAGGAAACCTGGCGATAGCCGATATAAATGGTGCGATCGCCCACTGTCAGTGTGGGGCTACCAATGGCTCGGACAGCGGCTTCGCTAGACAGATTGACTTCGTTGAAGTTCAATCCCTCGCCGACCGAGGCGATCGCCCCCGGCAAAGATACGGGTGGCGGCGCTGTATCGACTGGATTATCAGCAACGGGGGGATTCACAACGGGGCTTGCATCAGGCGGATTCTCATCAGGCGGGTTCTCATCAAGTGGATTACCGTCAGATGGATTATCTACGGGATTCTTGCTAGTAGGACTATCGCCAGTAGTTGACCCATCCCCCGGCAATTCAGGGTTGACACCATCTCCATTGGGAGACGGAGGCAGCCTATCCGGGTTGGTAGGTGTTTCTGGGCCAGCAGTTCCGTCGTCGGTGTTGCTGCCGTCTCCCGTCGGGGGCGTGTCAGTGGTGGGTGAATTCTCAACCGCATCTAAACCCACCATATCTTCAGCCGTAATCTGACGGCTGGTTGTCCCTTTGACCATGGCCAAAATTCCGCCGGTCGTGCGATCGCGAATCAGTACATGCTCCGAACGTCGCCCGCTGCCCTGGACGATGTCCAGATTGCTAAATTCAATATCCTCCAACCGGAACCGATCAACGCCGTCGCGAAAATCAGTAATCACATCGGCCTGCCGCAGGGATTGGCCTCCCCGCTTGGTTTGCAGGATAAACTGATCTCGACCACCGCCGCCCGTTAGCCGATCCCGGCCTGGGCCACCTGTAAGCTGGTCTGCGCCCTCGCCGCCGGATAGCCGGTCTCGTCCCCGGCCTCCCAGCAGTTGGTCCTTGCCGTCGCGTCCCAGCAGCCGATCGTCCCCGGCTTTACCCACCAGTCGGTCGTGACCGCGCCGCCCCAGCAGCACTTCATCCCCGGCCTCGCCCTTGATCACATCGTCCTGACGGCTACCCGTGAGGCGATCGCTCGCCATAGATTTGGGCGACAGCCACCCCTGCAGCGCCGGCTCCTGGTCAGGAAAATCAGCCGCCATGCCAGCGCGTTGGGGCGATGCCCCGAGATCGTCCGAGGAATTAGCTGGGGCGAGAAACGGGTCAGCGAGGTGCGATCGCCCAACGCCCATTTGAGATGCATCGGGACTGCCCTGGCCACCCGCATCCAGTCCGGAAATATCCATAAATTCTCCGTAATATCTTTGATGCTCTTTAACTGTCTGTATCTTTTATAGGGACACCTACGGAGCAGACCCCAGTGAGGATTGGGTCAGGATGCGCCGCTCAGTCCCAGGAGGCCAAGCTTTTGAAAAACGGTTGGAAAGATGCCGGAAAAATGCCGAAAGTATGAGCCATCAGGCTAACGGGCAGATGCGTCGGCTCAGGCGGGCCAGCTTGACCGGAAAGTCTCAGCCTGAATCGTTTGACTTAAATTCGGCCAACAAGTTCCTTTTCAATATGAGCATCCGTATAAAATATTGCATCCGGATATTTGCCGATTTTTGCCATCGATGCGCCTGCCGCTCCGTCTGCCGCTGTCCAAAGATGGATTTGCTGCGCGATCGCCCCTTTCAGACAGCTCGCAATGTGTCAGAATGAGGAACAGTTTGTAAGTTTAAGCCCATAAACAGGTCCTGTGAGTTCTACTGGTCAAGCTACCCCTACGCTGAAATCTGAGACCCGTCGGCGGGCCGTTTTTCCCTTCACTGCCATCGTCGGCCAAGACGAAATGAAGCTGGCGCTATTGCTCAATGTCATCGATCCGAAGATTGGTGGCGTCATGATTATGGGCGATCGCGGCACCGGCAAATCCACTACCATCCGTGCTTTGGCTGACGTATTGCCCGAAATTGAAGTGGTGGCAGACGATCCGTTTAACAGCCACCCCAGCGACCCCGACTTGATGAGCGACATGGTGCGGGAGCAGGTCGCCCATCAGGAAACCGTTGAGGTTGCCAGAAAGAAAGTGCCCATGGTTGATTTACCCCTAGGCGCTACGGAGGATCGCGTTTGCGGCACGATCGACATTGAAAAAGCCCTATCCGAAGGCGTTCGCGCCTTTGAACCAGGGCTGCTAGCCCAAGCAAACCGGGGCATCCTCTACGTGGATGAGGTGAACTTGCTAGACGACCACCTAGTAGACGTGCTGCTAGACTCGGCGGCCTCCGGCTGGAATACCGTGGAGCGGGAAGGGGTTTCGATTCGCCACCCAGCCCGCTTTGTGCTAGTTGGCTCTGGCAACCCAGAGGAGGGCGAGCTGCGCCCCCAGTTGCTCGATCGCTTTGGCATGCACGCCGAAATTCGCACCGTCAAAGATCCGGTGCTGCGGGTCAAGATTGTGGAAGAGCGCACTGCCTTCGACCAAGACCCCCCGACTTATCTCCAGCAGTATCAGGCCCAGCAGCAGGATCTGCAGCAGCAAATCGTGAACGCCCAGACCTTGCTCAAGTCAGTGGCGATTGACCACGACCTGCGAGTACAGATCTCTCAGGTTTGCTCAGAGCTGGACGTAGACGGGCTGCGGGGCGATATTGTTACCAACCGGGCAGCGCGGGCGATCGCCGCTCTAGAAGGCCGCACCACCGTCACCGTCGACGATATTGGCCGCGTCATTGTGCTTTGCCTGCGCCATCGTCTGCGCAAGGATCCGCTAGAATCTATCGACTCAGGCTACAAAGTGGGCAAGGTCTTCAGAACCGTGTTTGGCTTACCGGAGCCGGACGAAGTGGCCGCCGCCAATGGTGCCAGCGTGCGCTAATCCTGCTAATTCCGGTACAACGGTCATGCCCAGCCGCATTCTGGGACTCGACCCCGGCCTGGCGATATTGGGGTTCGGGGTCGTTCAATGTCCACTGCCCAATCAATCCAGCGGGGATACAGTTGTCCCTCTAGATTTTGGCGTGATTCAGACCTCATCCCATACAGCAGTAGGGGAACGGCTCCGTACTATCTATGACGATCTGCACGAGCTCATCGGCCACTGCCAGCCCGACCTAGTGGCCATCGAAAAGCTGTTCTTCTATCGCATGGGCAACACTATCCTCGTGGCCCAGGCTCGCGGGGTGGTGATGCTGGTCCTGGCGCAGCACCAGCTTCCCTATGTAGAATTCACGCCCGCCCAGGTGAAGCAGGCCATTACCGGCTATGGTGGGGCTGACAAGCATGCGGTGCAGGAAGCGGTAGCGCGGGAACTCAAGCTCGACCAGATTCCCCGACCGGACGATGCTGCGGATGCTCTGGCGATCGCCCTGGCCGCCTGGTTTCAGATTTAATCAAAAATGCTTCTCAACTAGGTCAGGAACATCCCCGGCTTGAATGCGGCTGTAGCGAGTTTTGTCGGGCATCACCAGGTTGGGGCCTGCCTTACACTGCTTCATACAGCCCGTGCGCCTGATCTTGACCTGGTCAGTGAGTTGGCGATCGCTCAGCTCCTGCTCAAGCTGCTCTATTACTTCGTGCCCGCCTCGCTTGCAGCACTTTGACTTGTTGCACACCAGGATTGTGGCGGGTTTCTTGGAAGATGGGTTTGCGGCAGGGCGATCGGTGGCTGGGCTGCTGGTTGCGGACATCGAGGGCGGCACCGAAGCCATAGCCTCCGGCACCTCAGTGGATGGCAGTGGTCGGGTAGCAACCATCAGCGGGGGCAGGTCGGCGGGCGGCGACAGCACCGCGACTTCCTTTGCCTTATGCTGGACCTCGCCGGTCTTGGGATTAACTCTGCGCTGCCCAATCACTCCCAGCGTTGCCCCCAGCCATTGGGTGGGCTCAAGGGTTTTCCGCACAGGCTTAGGCAGTTTAATGGTTAGCTCTCCCGCGGGAGCCGCCAGCCTCAGGGCTTTTACTTTGCAGCCATCTTTGATGACGAACCCAATGCATTGCCCCTTTAGAACAAACGGCGACTTAGATGTTTTAGTCTGGAATTTTTTACTCTGGGACTTTTTACTCTGGGATTTCTTTGGCTGACCCGCTTTGTCCTTACCCATATCGGCCCTAACGTTCGTCTTGCCTTTAACCTAGCGCGAAATCTCGTTAATTGCAAATCATTCCCATTAGGGCGATGGGACATCTTCAGGCTGGCTCGGCTTGGTGTACCAGTAGGCCCAGGCAATCAGCACAAACTGAAAGGGGAGGCGGATGGCCTGAAACCACCAGCCGTCCGGTACGCCATCAATGTGAATGTCATTAACCGCCATATTGATATTGGCGGGATAGACGGCGATAAACAGGGCCACCAGTCCCCAAGCGGCCCACTGACTCACAGAGGGCACTAGCAGCCCCAGCCCTAGCAGGATCTCAATGACGCCGCTGATGTAGACCAGGGCCTCAGGAGCGGGCAGAAATCCCGGCACAATGCGGACAAACGGATCCGTGGCAACAAAGTGTAGTACGCCCGCCACTATCATGCTGACAGCCAGCACCCCTCGCAATACTTCTTTATTCTTCTCGGTAAATTTCACGATGCTTTTGCTCATAACTTTGCTGACCTAGTTTTGCTTGCCGGGGCGATCGCCCTTCCCCATGCTCACCTGTAACTAAAGTAGGAAACTTGTCTACCTGGGGCATCTGTCCACGGCCCAAAATGCGGTAGCCCGTAGAATCCCGGATCTCGCTGCAATCCCGTCCATGACTTAATTGGCGTGTCAAATGTCGTGCCTAAAGCTTTACGAGTAAGCATGGAGTGACTATGAAAAAGCATCTGCATCTAACGTCATTGGCCGCCGTTGCTCTGCTGATCCCACTGGGCGTTTGGGCCTCCCCCCATGCCCGTTCCCTAGGAGAAGCATCCCGCTCTGCGGCTACAGACAATTCTCAAGAATTGGCCCAAGTCCGCATTCGGGTGCCCGGTGCGGAAGTCGACATTGAAGACGATGATGCTGACGAAACCGACGCGGCTCCAGCAGGGAGTTCTGGGGCAGGTACCGCAGCGGCTGAGTTTAGCGGCTTTTCAGGGGAATCTGACAGCTACTTAGATGACTACAACGGCTTTAGGCTTGACGTGCCGGTGGAATTTGCCCTCAACCAGCAGGGGCAGACGACCGACTGGATTGGACCCATCATCAATGACGGTGCGGTAATGATTTATGTGAATGCGGCTCCCCTGCCGGGGGTTGATCCGCACACGCTGCAGCAAACCTACCGCCAGCAGTACGAAGCCGATCGCGCCTACACCGACGTCGAGCCAGCCACCGTTCCCTATGGCGACGGCACCGTGCCTGCCCTGCGGGTGCGGGAAGCAAACAACCGTCCGGGCAGCCGTGATGAGAAGGCCGCCAATGACCTCCACCGCTGGCATCTGTTTGTATTTGGCAACGGGCGGGTATACACCTGGGGCTTTACCGGGATGTATCAAACCTTCCAGGAGAATCACGTCCAGGCGCTGTACGAAGAGGTAGTCAGCTCAGTGGAACTGGTGCCGATTGTGGAGTAGAATCCATTTCTGGTTAAGTACATGGCATAAATAAAAGTCAGTGGAGGGCCCCGGCGAGGGGCGTATTCCACCATAGCTACGTTTACTTATGACCACCTACTTGGCTCCGGGCACCGCCCCGGTGAAACTGCCCCAAAGCACAGGATTCCTCTATGACCCGCAAGCGCCTGATTATCGAAATGGGAATGGGCATTGACCAGCACGGCCAGGACCCTACTGTTGCCGCTGCCAGAGCCGTCCGCAATGCGATCGCCCACAACGCCCTCCCCGGCATCTGGGAAGTGGCCGGACTCAGCCATCCCGACGAAATGATCGTAGAGGTGCAGGTGGGGGTGCCCCATCCTGAGCAGGTGCAGCAGGACGTGGTGCTGGCAGTGCTGCCCTTTGGCCAGAAGTCTCTGCGGCTGGAGCCGGGGGGGATGGTGGTGCAGGGGCGGGCCATTCCCCAGCTTGGCGACAAAAGTGACGATATGATGCTGGCGGTGGCGGCGGTGACGGTATGGGTGGATCTGCCCTAGTCAGAGCTAACGTCCTGCCAGCTAACGGATAGGGCCACCTGGGGCGATCGCTGCTGTCGCAGGAGCCGCACCTGGGATTCGAGCTGGTCGCAGCAATGACGCACCAGCTCTAGACCTTCATCCTGAGATAGGGTACCGGTTGCTGTGTTGAACTGGTCAAAAAGCTGGGCCTCGGTGGTCTGGTAGTTTCCCAGAGAATTGCGGAACTGGGCGATCGCCCCACCCGCTGCTTCCGTCGATGTCCCTGCCGCCGCTGATGCGGCTCCACCCGCCGCAAACGCCAGCACCGAATCGAGATAGTCTCGCACCAGGGGACTCTCGATGCCTTCTGTTGCCGCTGCATAGAGGAGAGTTTGATGCAGCGTTTCAAAGTCGGGTACCTGGAGAACGGAGTCTTGCAGCTTGAACTGGGCCAGTCCCGCCTGAGGACTTACAGCGAGGCACTCGTGCCGGACGCGCCGGGCAGCGTGAACCACCAGCGTGATCAGAGCCAGGGTCACCTCTGGGAAGTTGCTGTCCATAGCCCGCAGTTCCAGGGTGCCCTGACGGTTGAGTCGCACCGGATTCCAGCCAGCGGTGAGTAACTCTCCCCCCGCTTCCTCAAACCGCTGCCGGGGCACATTAGCCCGATCCATCGCCTCCAGCCAGGTATGGTAGCGGTGAAAAATCTGCTCCACCACAGCCGCCGCACCGTCTGCATAGGGAAGCAGCGCCCCTAGAATGGGATGTTGGGTGTAGACCCCCTCCCAGCCGTGGTATCGACTGCCTCGGTAGTGAATGGTGCGGGTGGCGGTGCGTGCCAGCTTGCCGTTGTAAAACGGGCAGGCGCGGGAAAGGGTAATCAGGGCAGCATCCAGCGCGGTTGCCAGGTTGAACAGGTTGACCACCTCAGCGCGATCGCCCGCAGTGGAGTCGTAGGCAATACCAATGCGCCGATCTACCACGCCGGGAGACAGCTCTAGATGAAGGTGGGTGCCCGCACAGCGAGCCGCATGTTCAAAAGTTTGTTGACCGAGGGCGCGGGTCTGGAGGTGATAGAGCAGTTCGTCGCGCTGGACGGGCGCAATGTAAAGAGGATAGGTGGCTAGGGGGTAGAGCCGTAGCTGGAGGGAATGGGCCGCGGCGATCGCCACATCCAAAACGTCCAAGTACTGGGTGGTTAACTCGGCCAGGCTAGCGGCGGGCACCGTGTTAATTTCCACTAGACTTTTGACAAATTCGGGCACGTAGCACTGGGGCGGGATTCCCTGGGCTGCCGCCTGCTCCCGACAGGCTTGCAAAAACGCGTCGGCCTGCTGGGAGAGGGCTCCGGTTTGGTCAACGAGAAAAAATTCCTGCTCTATCCCAAGCCGGCGATTGTTTACGTTCATCAGTGGTGTCGGAAGGTTGTTGCAGTGATGGCAGTATCATCAACTGCTTTCCCCCCCGGGTCAATCCTTCAGGGGACGGGTATTGGGGTAGACGCGCTGCGCCCTTGGCCACTACTGGCCAAACTCAACCCGGGCCTGCTCGACCACATCAGCGGTCACTGCATCCAGCTCAGATGCCCGCGCCAGCGCCTCAATCCGCTGGCGGGCCTGCGATCGCACAAAAAACGGAATCTTCTTCAGCTTGGCCTCAGCGGCGGGCGTCCAGGGCAGCACATCGGTTAAGTCAGAATAATCCATCACCGGAACCCTCACTTCGCGCGATTTAACGGTGTCTTCCATCTTACTCCTTCACCCTTCAGGCCGATCTGGGAGCAGTCGTCCCTTGAGGGCGCTGGCGACGGCAATACGTTACCAGTAGCACAAATAGCAGAGTCCCGGCGAGGTACTTCGCTAGGGCAGGCACCAGCGGACTGGGGGAGAAGAACCCCTCAATCACTCCGGCGATCGCCAGCAGGGGCACAATGCCAAATACGAGCTGGGCCGCCTGCCGACCATAGTAGACCAGCGCATCGGCCCGCCGGTAGCGCCCCGGCAGCAGGATGGCCCTGGCAATCAGCAGCCCCGCTCCTCCCGCCAGGAAAATGGCGGGCAGTTCCAGGGAACCGTGGGGAAAAACAAACGCCCAAAACGGATAGGCGAGCTGGTTCTGCCCTACCAGGGTGGCGATCGCACCAATCAGCAGCCCGTTAATCGCTAGGATATAGACGGTGAAGATGCCCGCCGTAATGCCCCCGGCTACCGCCCGGAAAGACACGCTCAGGTTGTTAATCATGATATTGCTGGAGGCCAGCGGCTCCTGGCCTAGAATCGACCCCATCCAAAGCTCCCGGCGATCGCGCACCATGGTAATCAACTCTTCGGGCACCAGCAGGGCGATGAAGCTGGGGTCGGTCCAGGAAAACCACCAGGCCACTAGACATCCCGCTAGAAAAATAGCCGTGGCGATCGCCGTATAGCCCCCCGTGCGCCGCACCGTTTCGGGAAAGCCCCAGCTAATGAAATCTATGAGCGATCGCCATTCCTGCCGTCGCGACCCCTGGTAGACCTGGCTGTAAGCTCGGGTGGTGAGCAACTGGAGGTCCTGCACAATCGACTGCCCGAGCTGATGGGTGCGGGCACGCGCCAAGTCAGACGACACCGAGCGGTAAAGGCTCGACATTTCTCGAATATCGGCGGCAGATAGGGACTTCAGTCCCCCCCGTTCTGCCTGAGCGAGGAGGGCATCTAGCCGTTTCCAGCTTACTTCTCGGCGGGCAGTCCAGCGTTGAGCGTGCATAGGCTATCGGCAAATCGGGTCACCATCAATCAAACCAGCCGATCTCCGAGTCAGAGAGCTTGGGCTTGGGCGGCATGGCATCGGCCTTGGACGATTCGGTCTCCTGGGAACGGTTCTGGGAAGCGGACTGAGCCGGTTTAGCCGGCGGTAGCGGATCGAGCTTCACCAGCGCATCTGAGCGGCGCTTCCCCCCCGGACGGGAGGAGGGAATGGGTTTGGGCGATCGCTTCGTCCGGCTTAGGGCAGCGGGGGCCGGGCCAAGCTGCTCGGAGGACATGGGCGGCAGCCCCTGGAGCTGGTCTGTGGGCATGGGGGGCAGCGAGGCTGAGCGGGGCGGGGAAATAGGACGCTGAGGCCGGGAGAGCGATCGCCGGGGGGTCACGTTTGCGGCGGGCGCTATGTCTGCTGGCGGTGAAGCCGGGGACGGGTTGGCCGGAGCTGTGTCGGTTGATTGAGTCAGGCTGAGGATATATCGCTTGGCATCATCTAGCTCAGACTGGAGCTGATCGGTTTTCTGCACCTGGCTCTGGAGCTTGCTTTGCAGCTGGTCAATGAGCGCCTGACTGCCGTCCAGGGCGGTTTGGAGAGTGGCAACCTGGGCTTCGAGGCGAGCAATGCGATCGGTTGCAGGGATTTCAGTCGCAGGGATTTCAGTCGCAGTCGTTTCAGCCGCAGCGGCTTCCGTTAGCGATTCTTCAGGGGACGGCTCTGCAGCAGGCTGTTCTGCAGCTGTAGGGGAGACGGTATCGGCATCCCAGACATCGGCAGGTGGATCAGTAACGACGACAGCCGCCGCTTCGATGGCATCCTTCTTGCCGTGCAGCTCGGCTACATCCATCCGCTTGGTATGCGCGTTCTCATCGCTATCTGCACCTGCTTCTGCAGTTTCTGAATCACGCGTGAGACTTTTTGCGTCTACTGCTTCTACAGATACTTCTACAGATGCTTCTACAGATGCTTCTACAGAGTCTGCTTTGGGAGCTTTTGCCTGGGTGGCGTCAGTTTTGGCCGCGCTTGGCTCAGATGGAGGCGTTGCCGGTGAGTCCATGGAAACTTTCTCAGCCACCACTTCTACTTCCAGTTCTGATGCAGCTTTTTCTACCATTGCCTTAATCCAATCTGTACTTTGTTGCGATCGCCAAGCCCCATCCGCGATCTACCGTTTATCTAAACAATGCTCAAACAGCCAATGCTCAAACAGCACCTGCCCACAACCTCTTCCAGGATAACTGGCTCTATCGACTCCGACCTAGGGGCAGCGCAACATAACTTGATGTCGATATCGCTGTCACATCTCGGCGCGGCGGCCAGATTTCATAATTGAGTGAAGCCAGCTAAAGTAGAACATGAGGAATGTATATTTAAGGACTTCATGGACAGCGAACCCATTGTTCTACTTTCGCAGCGCGAGATCGATAAAATGCGGGACGCGGGGCGTCTGGCAGCCCAACTGCTAGCCCACCTGGAGCCGCTGGTGAAGCCAGGCGTGACAACCCTGGAGCTAGATGAAGAGGCCGAGCGCTGGACCCAGGCCCATGGAGCCAAGAGCGCGCCTTTGGGATATCACGGCTTCCCCAAATCCATCTGCACTAGCGTTAATGAAGTCGTCTGTCACGGCATCCCTAACAAGAAGCAGGTGCTCCAAGAAGGCGACATCATCAATATCGACGTGACGCCCATTTTAGACGGCTATCACGGCGACACTTCGCGTACCTTTTTTGTCGGCGAACCGTCTCCGCTAGCCCGCCGACTGGTGGAAGTGACTGAAAAGTGCATGGTGCTCGGGATTGATGCCGTGAAACCCGGTGCCCGCATCGGCGATATTGGAGCCGCCATTCAAACCTACGCCGAGTCCTGCGGCTTTTCGGTAGTGCGGGATTTTGTCGGACACGGCGTGAGCCGCATCTTCCACACTGCTCCTCAAATTCCCCACTACGGTACCGCAGGCAAGGGCAAGAAGCTGCGTCCCGGCATGGTGTTCACCATTGAGCCCATGATCAACGAGGGCACCCACGAGGTAGAAGTGCTGTCGGACGGCTGGACCGCCGTTACCAAAGACCGCAAGCTGTCGGCCCAGTTTGAGCACACGGTGGCTGTCACCAAAGAGGGTGTGGAGATTCTGACGCTGCATCCCAATTTGGTACTGGCATAGAATCGCTTTTTGATTGGAGCAGGATTGGGGGTGACATGGCACTGGACAAAATCCTCAGCCGGGCGCTGGCGGGGGCAGATATTTCGGAGCAGGACGGGGTCGAGCTGCTGACCCAGAAGGACAGGGGCGCGATCGCCGCTATTCGTGATGTGGCAGATGAATTGCGCGATCGCCAGGCTGGCAGCACCGTCACCTACGTCATTAACCGCAACATTAATTTTACGAACATCTGCGAACAGCACTGCAGCTTTTGTGCTTTTCGTCGCGATGCCGGACAGGACGGGGCCTACTGGCTAGACAAAACTACCATCCTGGAAAAAGCAACGGACGCTGTGCAGCGGCAGGCCACGGAAATTTGCATGCAGGGGGGGCTGAATCCGGCGGCCCAGCAGGACGGTTCCTCCCTGGCCTACTACGTGCAGCTGATTCAAACCATTCACGCGGCATTTCCCGACCTTCACCTCCATGCCTTCTCGCCTCAGGAGGTGCAGTTCATTGCCCGTGAGGATGGATTGTCCTACAGCGAAGTGATTGCGGCCCTTCAGGAAGCGGGCGTTGGCTCCATGCCCGGTACGGCGGCAGAGGTGCTAGACGACTCGGTGCGGCAGGTGCTCTGTCCCGAAAAAATCAATACGGCCACCTGGCTGGAGATCGTGGACACGGCTCATCGGCTGGGCATGCCTACCACCAGCACGATGCTGTCGGGCCATATTGAGACTCCCGTTCAGCAAATGCGCCATTTGGGGCTGCTGCGATCGCTCCAGCAATCAGCCCAGCAGCGGGGCGATCGCGGCATTACGGAATTTATCCTGCTGCCCTTTGTTGGTCAGGATGCCCCCAAACCGCTGCGACGGCGGGTAGGCCGGGATCAGCCCGTGCTGGCCGACGCCCTGCTGCTCACCGCTGTTGCCCGCATTTTTCTGGGAAGCTGGATTATCAACCATCAGCCTAGCTGGGTCAAGCTGGGCCTTGATGGAGCCACAGAGGCGCTCCAGTGGGGCTGCAACGACATCGGCGGCACCCTGATGGAGGAGCACATTACCACCATGGCCGGAGCCACCGGGGGCACCTGCATGGAGGTGGACGACCTGCGGCGGACGATCGCCTCCATCAACCGTCCACCCCAGCAGCGGGACACTCTCTATCGCCTCATGGACTGCCCCGTGACCCAACCGGCCTGACCAGCTTGGCTAGATCAGCTTGACCAGCCGCAGCCCATAGTACAGGCTAATAGCGAGGGCGATGAATCCACCCAGCATGACAACATACGCGATCGCTCCAGACATTCTTCGTACCTCCAAAATTCAATTTCAGATTTAATCGGTGCATTGACGGTTCTTCCATTCAACCATTTTTCGGGCACGCCCCCAGCAGCGGTTATGAAGTCAATCATTACGGTTTCGCTTCCCCAGCAGTCCTACGACGTGGTGATTACCCCCGGTGGGCTGGATGCCATAGGTCCCTGGCTGACTGGCCACACCTCCCAGCCGTTGAATCTGGGTAAGAAGATGCTGCTGGTGTCGAACCCAACCGTGTTTGAGCATTATGGCGAGCGGGCGATCGCCTCCCTCACCCAGGCCGGGTTTGACGTGGCTCCTTGCCTGCTGCCCGATGGCGAGCAATACAAAACCCTGGATTCCATCCAGACCGTTTATGACGCCGCTTTGGCTCATCGACTGGAGCGATCGTCCACGCTGGTGTCTCTCGGTGGCGGCGTGATTGGCGACATGACCGGTTTTGCGGCGGCCACCTGGCTGCGGGGCGTGAATTTTGTGCAGATTCCCACTTCCCTGCTGGCCATGGTAGATGCTTCTGTTGGCGGCAAGACCGGGGTCAACCATCCCCACGGCAAGAATCTCATTGGCGCGTTCTATCAGCCCCGGCTGGTGCTGATCGACCCCCAGGTGCTGTCTACGCTATCCAAGCGGGAGTTTGGGGCAGGCATGGCCGAGGTGATCAAGTACGGCGTTATTTGGGATGGGGACCTGTTTCAGCAACTGGAAGCCGCCCCGTCCCTCACCCCTGATGCCATCGCGGACGAGCTGCTGCAGACCATCCTCACGCGCTCCTGTGAGGCCAAGGCGGCAGTGGTCAGCCAGGACGAAAAGGAAGCGGGACTGCGGGCCATCCTCAACTACGGCCACACCATTGGTCACGCCGTGGAAAGCCTCACGGGCTATCGGTCAGTCAATCACGGGGAAGCCGTGGCCATTGGCATGGTGGCCGTCGGTCACCTGGCGGTGGAGATGGGGTTGTGGAGTCAGGGAGCAAGCGATCGCCAGCTAGCCCTCATCCAAAAGGCCCACCTGCCCACCTCCATTCCTCCCGAATTAGACCACCAGGAAATTCTGGCTACGCTGCAAACCGATAAGAAGGTGAAAGCGGGACGAGTGCGCTTTGTCCTGCCTACGGCGATCGGGCAAGCTGCAATCACGGACCAGGTCACCCCCGATCAGGTACTAGCGGTACTGAGCCGCATGGGAGGCTAGGCAAGGCGATCTTGGGCGAAGGGGAGCCGGAACCTATCGCCAGTTTCAAAGCCCAAATTGGGAGAGGGGTTTGGGGTGAGGGCGAAATGACTGGGAGCAAAGCAAATGACAGGCTGCGCTAGCGAAGCGTACCGGGTTTAGCCAAGCTGGCCTACTCGGCAGGGGCGGGTTCGGCAGGGGGCAATTCGGGAGCGGGTTCTGCCGGAGGAGGTTCCGCCGGGAAGGTTGCCGGGGGTTCGGTGGCCGGAGCAGCATCGGTCGCTTCCGCATCAGCAGGGGCAGGTTCAGCATCGGTCGCCTCTGCATCGGTGGGAGCGGGTTCGGCAGCGGGGGGGTCTGGGGGAGTCTCAGGTTCAGCCGTAGGGGCCGGTTCGACTATCGGAGGAGTAGCGGCATCTGGCCGACCCAGGATTCCTGGAGTGCCATCGTCAAATACGCCCGCCACACAGGCAATCATCAGCGTCGCCAGGGTGCCCACAAACAGGGCTTTCCAGCCTAACGCGGCGATGTCGCGGCGGCGGGAGGGGATCAGGGCAGCGGTGCCGCCAACGAAAATACCGACAGACGCCAGGTGGGCAAAGCCGGAGAGGGCATAGCTGACGATCAAAATGGTGCGATCGCTCACTAGCCCCGCTTCCCCCAGGGCACCCAGTTCCCGATAGGAGGGAATGGCGGTTTCCAGCAGCCGTCGCCCGATCAGCACCGAAGCCTGCCACAGTTCAGGCCAGTCAAGGGAAACGCCCGTCAGCACGGTGAGGGGCAGAAACAGGACGCCCGAGATATTCTGCAAAGTCACCACCTGGAACACCTCGCCCACGGGACTGGGCAGGCCCGCTAGCCAGGCGAAGAACTGGTTGACCAGAGCCACCAGTCCCAGGATTAGAATCAGCACCGCGGCGATGCCTACCGCCATGCGCACCCCATCCAACGCTCCGGCGATCGCCGCGTCCAGGGGACTTTCCTTATCAATGGGTTCTCCAGCGATGGTCCGTTCCCGATCTTTAGGACTATCGGCAGTGAAGTCCCGCAGGTCTTCTTCCTTGGGAATGCCGCCTGCCGTCAGGGGCACTTCGGTCTCGGGTACGAGGATTTTGGACAGCACAAAGCAGGCCGGGATGCCGATGATGGAAGCAGAGACCAGGTGGGCCAGAATGTTGGGAAAGACCGGGCGCAGAAAGCTCACGTAGATAGCCAGCACCGACGACGCCGAAGTGCCGAAGCAGCAGGCGAGAATGGCGCACAGTTCGCTGCGGGTCATCTTGGCCAGAAACGGCTTGACCACGATGGCGGCTTCAATGCCGACGAAAATATTGGCTGCGCCGCTCAGGGATTCGGCCCCGCTAAGGCGCATGGTGGAGTAGAAAATTTTGGCGAAAAAATCCGTGATGATTTGAATGATGCCGATGTTGTACAGCAGCGCCATCAAGCCGCCAAAGAAGATCACGGTGGGCAGTGCTCGGAAGGCAAAGATGTAGCCCAGGTTGACGTCGGGCTCAGTGCCCGGAGCTGGCACGATATTGGGGCCAAAGACGAACCGCGCCCCCACATCGGCAGCGTCAAACACCCCGTTTAGCAGGTTGCTAAAGACCTGTAGCCCTCCCCTGGCTCCCGGCACGGCAAAGACGAGCGCCCCCAACGCGAGCTGGAGCAGAATGCCGCCGATCATCACGCGCCACGGAAAATACTTGAGACGGCGGTTTTCCGAAAAGATCCAGGCGATCGCACACAGCCCAAACATGCCGATCAGCGAAATGACGTTCAAAATTGGGATTTCACTGAGAACCGTCATCGTGTTTTTACCCCTAACGCACTATGACCCAATATGCCCCTCACTTATCTGGCATTCTCACCGCCAGCGCCACCATTTTCCTACAATTCTTCACACACTTACCTTAGACAGATAGCTGCCCAGTGCGCACCTGTTGAAGACGGTACCACAGTCCGCAGGGACTGAATTGGCGTATGGGGCCAAATTCCCTGCGTGGGTCAATCCACCAGTCGCTACAATAAAGTCAGATTTTCAGCCAACTTTTTTCTCAGCCAACCTTTTTCCTTACCCAACTTTCAATGGCAATGGATGCGTTCGCCTTCAACCCGCCCGACTGGTCTAAGACCGCAACCCATGCCCAGGGGTTTTGCTGTCCCCGGTGTGGCGAACCGCCCGCCAGCGCCAAGAGCGTTTGGATTAATCGGCGATCGCCCGTCTTTGGTCTCGATCATCGCCGCAAGTGGCAAGAGTTTTACCACTGTGAGTGTGGTACAGCCTGGTGGGGCTGGAGCAGCGATCGCCCCCCCAGCGACCTGAAGCCGTCGGATATGCCGGAGCGATCGCCGGACGATTTTGGCCTCTTCTAAGGATTAAGGGCTTGAGCGATTTTAGTTACGTTCTTAGACCAGATTGACTATGCCCCGGCTGGCAGCACCGCCCGTAGGCGATTCCGGAAGTCCCCTTTGGGATGGCCGCCTTTCACTTCCCCGATGATTTTGAAATCCCCTTCAGGGGAGTCGCACACCAGGTAGGTGGGCCAGCCCATCTCGGCTTTGTCGGGATACTGGCTCAGCAAAATCTTGCGGTATTTGCGGTAGGTGGCGGTGTCCTGCATCTTTACATCCACAAAATCCAGCCCCAGCTCAGCAGCGACTTTTTGGTCGTAGAAAGACATTTTGTGGCAGATGCCGCAGTCTTCAGAGGAAAATTTGATCACGGTCAGGCTCATAGCACAAATTCCGGTCCTGTTCAGCGTCCATACCTGATATCTCCCCAGCCCTAGAAGGGCGGGGGTTCATGAAATCCACCTGACTCTGACTGGCTCTCGGATAGACCTACATCATCCAGCCTCTTATCAGGGTTCATCCATGCTTCTCGGTCGTTCTTCTCTGACGCTGGCACTGCTGCAACGTTGACAATCCGAGGACTGCCAATCGAAGATTGTCTA
>JBHJGR010000203.1:0-9436 GCA_050331615.1 Elainellaceae cyanobacterium | reverse complement strand
GCGGGGGGCGGCGGGCGCGCCCCCCGCCCCCCCCGCCCACCTCTCATAGAACTGCTATACAACTTAGCTCAGTGTCATGAATTTTCGTAACCGGGATCTAAGTTTCGTAACCGGGCGATCGCACCCTGTTATGCCCAGGTTAAGCTGGCTTTGTAAGCAGTTGGGACACCACATTTCCTACTTGTTAAAGTCAGTGGGATCAAGCCTGGTTCTTGATGGAAATGACCCGGTTTTGTGACTAGAGAATGGGGCGATCGCCTATCCAGGAGGGTTGCAGTTAGCTCGTTGTTTAATCATTTCTTAGGATGATTTCTGAGAATCCGCTCGATATCGCTTCATCGAGATCGGGCAAAACCTTTTCCCCCTGTTTCCAATTCGATCATGCTTTTTCCCGGTACTTCACATTAAGCTATTCTCCAATTTCTTTTGGACTTTCTTAAGATTTTGGCGATGCTGCCCCAACTGTTCGTTTTTTAGTATGTCTCTGAAAAGGAGTGGGCAACTATGACTCAAAGGGTAACCTCTGGCTCACGAAACGTGGCGATTGTCGGCCCGTACCTCAGCGGTAAAACCAGCCTGCTGGAAAGCCTGCTGTCCGTCACCGGAGCCGTTTCACGCAAAGGCACGGTCACCGATGGCAACACCGTTGGTGATGGTACCCCGGAAGCCCGCGATCGCCAGATGAGTGTCGAAGTCAATGCCGCCAGCACCGAGTATGGCGGCATTCATTTTACGTTTTTAGACTGCCCCGGTTCGGTGGAGCTGTGTCAGGAAACCTACAACGCCCTGGTGGGGGTAGACGCCGCCATTATCGTGTGCGAACCGGAAGCCGACCGCGCCTTCACCCTCGCGCCCCTGTTCCAGTTTCTAGATGATTGGGAAATTCCCCACATCCTCTTCATCAACAAAATGGATCGGGCGCAGGTCAAGCTCCGGGAAGTGATGGACGCCCTCAAGGCCGTGTCCAGCCGTCCCCTGGTGCTGCACCAGTACCCCATCGGCCAGGGCGAGAACCTGAAAGGCTTTATTGACCTGGTGAACGAAACCGCCTTCCACTACCATGCCGGTGCCCCCGCCGACGTTGTGCCCCTGCCGGAACACCTCAAAGCCGACGAGCAGGCCGCCCGCGAAGAAATGCTGGAAACCCTGGCGGATTTCGACGACCACCTGCTGGAAGAGCTGCTGGAGGAAATCGAACCGTCTCAGGATGAAATTATCTCGGATCTGAAGCTGGATCTGGGAGCCGACCTGATCGTACCCGTGCTGTTTGGCGTGGCCCAGGAAGACTTTGGCGTGCGTCCCCTGCTGGATACCCTGGTGCGGGAAACCCCCGACCCCAGCGCCACGGCTCAGCGGCGCGGACTGACCGAAACTCCAGACGCCGACCTGCCCCTGGCCCAGGTGGTGAAAACCTACTTCACCCCCCAGGGCGGCAAGCTTTCCCTGGTGCGGGTGTGGCAGGGCAGCCTTCAGGATGGCGTCATTCTCAATGGCGTGCGCGTGGGCGGCGTCTACGAGCTGATGGGCCAGCAGCAGAACAGCGTCACCGAAGCCCAGGCCGGTTCGATTGTAGCTCTGGGCCGACTGGACGGCGTCAGCACGGGCGACACCCTCAGCCCCAATTTGGGAACCCTCTCGCCTCTGCCCAAGACTCCGGATGCGACGCCGGTTTATGCACTGGCGATCGCCCCCGAAAAGCGCAGCGACGAGGTGAAGCTCAGCAGCGCCCTCAGCAAGCTGGTGGAAGAAGACCCCTCCCTCACCTGGGAGCAGCACGGCGACACCCATGAAGTCATTCTCTGGGGCCAGGGCGACATTCACCTGAAGATTGCCCTGGATCGCCTGCGCCGCAAGCACAACCTCAGTATGGTCACCCACCTGCCCCACATTCCCTACAAGGAAACCATTCGGCAGGCTGCTGCCGCCATCCACGGGCGCTACAAGCGGCAGTCGGGCGGCCACGGCCAGTTTGGCGACGTGTATCTCGACATCAAGCCATTGGGACGGGGTGAGGGCTTCACCTTCAGCGAAACCATCGTGGGCGGCGTCGTGCCCAAGCAGTATATCCCCGGTGTGGAGACGGGGGTGCGGGAATACCTGGCCCACGGTCCCCTGGGCTTCCCGGTGGTGGATGTGGCCGTCACCCTCACCAACGGCTCCTACCACTCGGTGGACAGCTCGGAGCAAGCCTTCAAGCAGGCGGCCCGTCTGGCTATGCAGGAGGGGATGCAGAAATGCCAGCCCAAGCTGCTGGAGCCGGTTCTGTCCGTGGTGATTTCGGTGCCCACGGAGTTCACCTCCAACGCCCTGCGGCTGATCAGCGGACGGCGGGGCCAGATTCTGGGCTACGAAGCCAAGGCCAACTGGCGCGGCTGGGATGAGGTGTCTGCCTACCTGCCCCAGGCGGAAATGCAGGATCTGATTGTCGAGCTGCGATCGCTCACCATGGGGGTCGGCTCTTTCCAGTGGAGCTACGACCACCTCCAGGAAGTGCCCGACAAGCTCACGGCCCAAGTCTTGGCCCGCACGGCTGAAGCAAACGACAACGCATAATCTCCTGGCGGGAACCTGGGACCAGCCGGGGGCGTCAAGCGTTCCATGACTGGCCCAACGATTACCGTCAACGGGAAGCAAGCAGATCTAGATGAACATCTAGGTCTGTTTTTTTATTCGCCTGATAAAAGTCTCGTTTGTTAAGATCTATAAACAGAGGAAAACACACGAGCGGGGTGAATAGTCGCGATGTATTTGACTTACTACGGCGCGAATAGCTGGTTGATTGAACTGGGCCAGCAGCGGATTTTGGTGGATCCCTGGCTGGTTGGCTCCCTGATGTTTGGCAGCATGAACTGGCTCTTTAAAGGCGATCGCACCACACCCATCGACGCCCTTCCAGACAACATTGACCTGATTCTGCTGTCCCAGGGGCTGGAAGACCACGCCCACCGCCCCACCCTCAAAGCTCTTGACCGCCAGATTCCTGTGGTTGCTTCCCCCAATGGAGCCAAAGTCGCTGAAGAGCTGGGCTACACCACCATCACCGCCCTTGCCCCCGGTGAAGCCACGACCATCGCCGACCAGGTAGAAATTCGGGCGCTATCCGGTGCCCCTATTGGCCTGCAGGTGGAAAACGGCTACCTGCTGCGCCACCTGCCCACCCAGGCGTCGGTCTACTACGAACCCCACGGCTTCCCTCCCGGAGATTTGGACACCCTGGGGCAGGTGGACGTGGTGATTAGCCCCATCGTCAACCTGGAGCTACCCGTGGCGGGAGCCATTATTCAGGGGAAGAAAACGGCGATCGCCCTGGCCCAGCAACTCCGTCCCCAGGTCTTTCTGCCCACCGCCACTGGCGGCAATATTGTCTACGAAGGACTGCTCACCTCGGTGCTCAAAGCCGTAGGCAACGCCGATGAGTTTCGCCAGGAGCTGGCCCAGCAGAACCTTACTACAGAGGTGATGGAGCCGGAGCCGAATGTGCGGTTTTCTGTGGCGATCGCCCAATCTGTCGCGCCTTAACCCTTCCCCTACACCGCATCCACCATCATGTGAGCCACGTCCTTCATGGTGTATTTGGCTCGCCAGCCCAGCTTGGTCTCGGCTTTAGCCGCGTTGCCCCGACTGATGGACAGGTCCGTAGGGCGAAACAGCTCTTTGTCCACCTCGACGTGCTTGTGCCAGTCCAGCCCCAGGTAGGCAAACGCCTCCGCGACAAAGTCTTCCAGGCTATTGGTCTCTCCGGTTGCAATGACGTAGTCATCCGGGGTTTCCTGCTGGAGCATGGCGTGCATGGCTCGCACATATTCCGGTGCCCAGCCCCAGTCCCGCTGGATGCACAGATTCCCCAGGTGGAGGGTCTTGGCTCTGCCGTGAGCAATTTCGCAGGCAGCGGTGACAATCTTCTGGGTGACGAAGCGGCGGGGGCGCAGGGGCGACTCGTGGTTGAAGAGGATACCAGAGCAGGCGAATAGATCGTAGGCTTCCCGGTAGTTGGCCACCTGCCAGAAGGCGGCGGATTTGGCTACCGCGTAGGGACTGCGGGGCCGGAAGGGCGTCTCTTCGTTAGCGGGCTGCTCTCCCGTGTCGCCAAAGCACTCGCTGGAACCGGCGTTGTAAAGCCGGATGGGTGCGCCGATAAAGCGGATGGCCTCCAGCAAATTCAAGGTGCCCAGGGTAATGCTCTCCATCGTCTCGACGGGCAGCTCAAACGAAAGCCCCACCGAGGTTTGCCCCGCCAGGTTATAAATCTCATCAGGCTGGATCTTGCTGATCACCTGGAGCACGCTGCGGAAGTCATTGAGAGACATGGAGCAGGTTTTGACGCGATCGTGAATCCCCAGCCGCACCAGGTTGCGAAAGGTGGAGATTTGCGCGTCCCGCGAGGTGCCGTAGACCGCATAGCCCTGGCCCAGCAAGAGCTGAGCGAGGTAAGCACCGTCCTGGCCAGAGATACCGCAGATGAGAGCTGTTTTCATGGTTCCACAGAGATTAGGATTTGGGCACTTGCTGGTACTGTTGGGCTGAATTTTCCGCAGATTTCACAGATTTCGCAGATGCAAGGATGCCCTTATCCCTACCAATTCTCAATCTGCGCCCATCTGCGAAATCTGCGGATTAAAAACGCCGCCGAGCAACGACTCTGTTTTAACGTACCCCCCGTAACCCCACAAATTTGCGCCGGTCTAGGGTTAAGTTTAGTGATAGGCTAGCCGCAAATTCACCGTTCGTCGGCCAGGGATGACCTATGAAACTGTCTGTGATCACCGTCTGCCGCAATGCCGAGGCCACCATCGAGCGCACCCTCCAGGGGGTGCTGTCCCAAACCTATCCGGATGTGGAGTACATCGTGGCGGACGGGCAGTCCAGCGATCGCACCCTGGACATCGTTCACCAATATGGCGATCGCCTCACCAAGGTCATCAGCGAACCCGACAGCGGCATCTATGCGGCCATGAACAAAGGCATCCGGCTAGCTTCGGGCGACTGGCTCTATTTTGCCAATGCGGACGACTACCTTTTCGATGAACAGGTGTTTGCAGACGTAGTGCAGTTTCTGACGGACCATCCCGCCTGCGATTTCGTCTACGGCAACCACGAAACCCGCTTTCCCCAGGGGGGCAGTTCCCTCTACGAACCTGCGCCGCCGGACCGGATGCTGGAAGAAATGGTGTGCCTGGGCAACTGCTTTCTTCAGCCCGCCAGCTTCTTCAAGGCCAGCTTGTTTGAGCGGTTGGGAGAATTCAATGAAAGCTATGCGATCGCCGCTGACTATGACTGGTTTTCTCGCCTGCTGGCCGACCCGGCCCTGACCGTGTGCCACCTGCCCCGCACCATTGTGTCCTATGCCCAGGGGGGAACCTCCAGTGACATTCGCGCCCTCTTCAAGGAGGTGTTTGAAATTCAAAATAAACTACCCCTCTACCAGCGGGAGGACTGGCTGGCAAGGCGCATGACTCAGCTCCAGCAAACCTTTATCGACAAGTACGCCCGACTGGAACACACCCATCAACTGGCGATCGCCCGCGAACAGATCATCCACCGATTGGAAGCCCGCCTCACCCCCCTGGAGGCGCGGCTGGAAAAGCTGGAGGCAGAAAACGGCGAGCTGCGGGGCGAAATTGAGGCGATGAAGACCAGCAAGTTTTGGAAGCTGCGCACTCTATGGTTTCAGGTGAAGGGCAAGCTTGGTTTGGATGGATGACGGTTGCGGGAATCTATTCTTCGATAGTGGTCTGAAAGGTGACCCCTGCATATCGCAAAGCGGCACGTCACATCGGCAAAGTGGCACAGCAAGTTAGTAAAGTGGCATAGCAAAAGGCGATCGCCTCAGGCCATACCCCCACAAAGGCTGAAAAGATTGTGAGGGGCGGTCGCCCAAGCTGCGACCTTTGCTGCCTCTTTACTGTTTGGTTGGCTACGTATAATGAGTCTCAGTTCCCGATAATTTCCTGAATAGAGTGCTCCCTGATGAATAAAACGTTTGACGAAGCTCAGTCCCTCGATTTGGGTAAGCAAATCAACAGCAAGGCGAAACAGCCGTTTGACAACGCCCATCGGGGAGCTTTGGTGCTGCAGGAAGCCGTCTACGTTCAGGGATTTCTCGTCGTGGCCCGCCCGCCCATTGCCCTGCGGGAACATGCGTGGCTGGAGGTGGGCGATCGCATCGTTGACCCCAACTTTCAGTTCCTCCACTGTAGCGGCAGCGACCTCCACTACTTCGCCGCCCAGACCCTTACTCCCAAGCAGCTCAAAGCCGCCGTCGAGGAAGCCACCGAAGACTATCCCGAAGACCCTCCCCTGCCGGTCTACGGCTCGCCGCCCTACGAGTATTACGGCGATGTCATGCTGGGAGGCAAAGCTTATCTCGATGCCCAGCAGGCAGCGGTGGCCAAATGTCAGGATTTGATGCAGTCGCGCCTAGAGCAAAATTAGCTGGTGGGTAGATGGGTTGATCCGGCGTCGATTCCCTCTTTCCAAAGATTGTGCATACTCCCCAAATGGAAGCTGTCCACATTCCTTAGGACTGAGCTAGATTTGAAGGCGAGGTTTTTACGGAAGGGATTGTGACAGCAGTAGACACTACATCAGCCATCGTCTTAGTGGAGGATGAGACGCAGAAACTCCTAGAATGGGCTGCATCGATTACCGACTCTGACGATACCTACTTGGGGAGAGCCCAAACCCTGGCCCGTCGCCTGGGTGCTCACTACCGCAAAGATGGATTGACCGAATTAGGCTTTTGGGCTCCTGAGCTGGCGGGGGAGGTGATCCAGTCAGACCGGGTACTATACCTGCAGGTATTCACGCCAATGGATGAGATTGGCTTGCGATCGCCCGAACAGACCGTGCAGTTTCGCTGCGATCGCATTCCCATTGCCCAGCAGGGAGAATACATTTGGGGCGTAGTTTCCGGTATGCGTCCTGGTACCCGTCACCAGCTTGGCTCCCTCTACTGGCTGCGCTATCTCGATCCGCAGAATATCCTCCACTCCATCCATGATGTGGTGGCCTACTCCCTGCCCTACGGCGTTTTTGCCCCGGCAGAACTCTACGATATTGATCGCCTGCAGCGGCAGCGGGCTGATTTGGACTACTTTCGGCGCACCGCTGAGCCTACTGAGAGCGGCGAAATTCCTCGCGTTCCGGCTCCGGTCAATCTGCTCCAGCTTCACGTGTCCACCGCCTCCGCCGCAGGCACCCTGGAAGGACTAACGGAGGTCTACCGCACGATCTCTAACAAGCTGGCGGCTGGCGAACCGCTTACTCCAGCGGAGGAGAACTACGTGGGCTACGACGGTGTGCAGCTCCTGCCGGTCGAACCCACCATTGAATACCGGCGGGAAGACGACAACACCCCCCACGAATTCTTCTCTATCGAGCCCGAGCAGCGGGCCGAGATGGAGCAGGAAATTATTGATGCCCGCCTGTCCAGCGATACTTGGGGGTCGCCCAACGACACCCGGGAGCTGACCGTCACCCTGCGCAAGCCCAACACCCACAACTGGGGCTACGACATCCCCATCATCGGCTCGTCCGCCACCAACCCCGCCATATTGGGCAGCCTGCGCCCCGATGAAGTGGTGGACTTCATCGCCACCCTGCACAACTTTTCCCAGGGGCCGATGCTGGTGGTCTACGACCTGGTCTACGGCCATGCGGATAACCAGGCGGAGCAGCTAATCAGCCGCCAGTACCTTAAAGGTCCGAACATGTATGGGCAGGACCTCAACCACCAGCTCCCCGTAGTGCGGGCCAACCTGCTGGAGATGCAGCGCCGCAAAATTGACACTGGGGCCGATGGCATTCGGGTGGACGGCGGCCAGGATTTTCGCTTCTTCAATCCCCTGTCGGGCCGGGTAGAGCAGGATGATGCCTATCTGCTGGCCATGAGCGACGTGGTGCAGGAAATTGAGGGCCACCAGCGGCTGCTGTTTACCATCTTTGAAGACGGGCGGCCCTGGCCTGCCGAGGGCTGGGAAGAAACCTCCACCTACCTGGATCTGGTCACGCTGCGGCCTGAGTCCTACCAGTGGGGACCGCTGATCTTTGCCCACAACACCCCCGCTCTAGAGGGCTTTTGGGACTACAAGTGGCGGCGGGTGAGCGAGGTGATGTACCAGGGCGATCGCTGGATTACCGGCTGCGCCAACCACGACACCATCCGCCGAGGCACCCAAATTGACCCCGAAAAGGCCATTAACTGGAACCTCGGCCAAACCCTGCCCCAGGTATTGAAAACTGCCTACGACAATCCCGCCATCACCCTGTGGGTTTATGGCTTCAGCCCAGGACTGCCGATGGACTTTATCAACGCCCTGATGCGGGCACCGTGGGGGTTCTTCCGCAATACGGACGATCGCTATGGCGTCAAAGTGGCCTCTGAGGAGATGGGCTTTCTGGACTGGCAAGTAGACGCTGAGCTGTACCAGCAGTCGGATGCCTTTGCGCGCATGAAGACCCTGGGCTTTGATTCCCTGGAGGGGCTGCGCTCGTTTGGGCGATCGCTAGCCGCCGCAATGGGATACTCCGAATATGACCTAGAGGCAGTAGCCCGCATCTGTCAAACCTGTCTAGGAGACTCGCCCGATGCCTGCGAAATTCCTTCTTTGCGGGAGCTGAACCAGCCCGGCAAGTCCGACTTTTTGAGCAACCTGGATGTGCTGTCCCTCAAGCGGTTTGCTATGGACTTCATGGAAGACATGCACGACTTCTGCAACGTTTCCCATTACCTCGACCAAGTGGATGCGCAGCAGGCCCGCTTTAACCGCCGCCTGCGGGACTATCGCCGTACCTATCCCTGGCTGCGGGAAAATCTGCAGGGCGTTGACCGATTCAACCGCATCAGCGAAGGGGAGCATACGCTGTTCTATGGCCTCCGCAGCCAGCCGCTGGCGGAAGGTCAGTCCCCCGATGGGGCGATGCAGGTCGCTATGATTGCTCACATGGGCGGCAAACCCGCCGAGGTCGCTCTGGCCGACTGGCTGCAGTTAGATATGAGCGAATGGCGCGTGGCGATCGCCACCCCTGGCCTTGACATCACCGAAATCAAAGAGTCCCGCGTCTTTGGACTCACAGATCAGCAGGGAGTTTTGCTGGAAAAAATGCCGGTAGCCAGCTTTCACAGTACCTGAGCCCCTAGCGTGAGTAGGTAGCCATAAGCAAACGACGCTATGGTGGGGTGCGCCCCCCGCGGGGGGCGTACCCCACTAGCTTTATTTATGGCCATGTACTT
Source organism: Elainellaceae cyanobacterium (assembly GCA_050331615.1). Lineage (GTDB taxonomy): Bacteria > Cyanobacteriota > Cyanobacteriia > CAKZMO01 > CAKZMO01 > JAYKGU01. The sequence continues at coordinate 204 of JBHJGR010000203.1, read as the reverse complement.
AGGCTGATTGACTGACAAAAGTTTGTGGCCCTCGCCCCCAACCCCTCTCCCAGAGGGCGCTACTAAGTACACATAAGTCCTGAACCCCTTGCTGTTCGAGCTTTTCCCTCATCCCCCAACCCCTTCTCCCAGAGCGGGAGAAGGGGAGCCGGAAAGCCTTGTCTTACCTCCCCCTCGCCCATTTTTGGGAGAGGGGGATTGAGG
>JBHJGR010000202.1:0-2688 GCA_050331615.1 Elainellaceae cyanobacterium | reverse complement strand
ACCCACCCTGGGGGTTCAAACCAGTTCTATTGTACCGCACTGGGCAGACTGCTGGACTTCGCCCAGCGCGGGAACCATCTGTATCCCCATGTCTGAAGCCAGGGGTTTTATCCGGTTCCCGAACCCTTCAATATTCGATAATTTTGTTTAACGACTTACTTAACAGGCTAGCTCTCTACGGCAGGCTCTTTACCGACGAGAAATCGATTCGCCACGGTTTCGGGCTGAATGGCTGACAGGATAATGTGACCCGAGTCGGTGACAATGACGGCACGGGTGCGGCGACCATAGGTGGCATCGATGAGCTCGCCTCGCGTCCGGGCGTCGCTGATGATACGCTTGATGGGGGCCGATTCTGGGCTGACGATGGCGATCACCCGATTGGCAGATACGATGTTGCCAAACCCGATGTTAATTAACTTAATATCCATAAAAAGTAACCGACAGAAGAGACCAGCGAGTGACGGGTGGATAACCTAGCGTTGAGCCGATGGAGATGTCTGGGAACGAAGGGAACAAACAGGGCGACTGGTATCTATAGGCTGCTAAGTACCTAGCCATAAATTGGCCATCAATAAGGCTAGTGGGATGTGCCCCCGGGGCGGGGCGCGCACCCCCATAGCGTCGTTTACTTATGGCTGCCCACTTATTAAAATGTTATCCATAAAAATTGGCTGTAGACTGCCCAAATTCACGGAAATTGGCTTTGTCTTCCCAGTAGCAGCTCACTACGGCTCGCCCATCGCCGTTGCCAAGACCGTCCCCCGCTTCATTGTCCTCAACTCCCCATTTCGCCGCTTTGCAAACCGTTGACTTCACCACTCTGTCCGCAATTTGCGCCGACCTTCGCCAGCACTGGGTGCCCGCCCGGCTAGAGCAGGTCTACCAGCGCGATCGCTACACCATTTCCCTAGCCCTACGCACCCTGGAGGGGCGGGGCTGGCTCGACATTTCCTGGCATGTTCAAGCAGCCCGCCTCTGTATCGGCACACCGCCGCCCCGCACTCCTGACACCTTCACCTTTAGCCAGCAGTTGCGCCACCAGATTGGCGGCTTGGCCCTGGTAGAGATTGAGGCGATCGCCCCCTGGGAACGCGCCTTAGACCTGCGCTTTGCTCGCCGCCCTGGTGATCCAATTCTCTGGCATCTCTATGTGGAAGTCATGGGCAAGTACAGCAACGTGATTCTCACTAACCAGCAGCAGCAGGTGGTGACAGCGGCCCACCAGGTGGGCTCCCAGCAGTCCAGCGTACGCGCCATCCAAACGGGCCAGCCCTACGAATCGCCCCCTTCCCTCACGGGGCCGGCCCCCAGCCTGGAGGAATCTATTGACCGCTGGCAGGAGCGGGTCAGCCTGGTGCCCGATCGCCTCTGGCGCAACCTGCTGAAAAACTACCGGGGGTTGAGTCCCACCCTGACCCGGCTGATGGCCACCGCTGCTGGACTAGACCCCAACCAGGCCACCGATACCCTCTCACCGCAGGACTGGCAGCGGCTTTATCAGCGCTGGTGTGAGTGGCTCCAGATCCTTGCCAGTGAGGACTTCACGCCGAGCTGGCTGCCTGAGGGATACACCGTTCTGCCCTGGGGAGCGGTGACGCCGGTCCAATCAGTGCAGCAATTGATCAACCACTACTACACCCATCAGCTCAATCAGCAGGCGTTTGCTCAGCTCCGGCATCAGCTCAGCCAGAAGCTGGCCAGTCTGCTCAAGAAGCTCTACGTCAAGGCCGAAGATTTTCGCCAGCGGCTGCAGCAGTCTGACCAGGCCGATCGCCATCGAGAGCAGGCGGATTTGCTGATGGCCTATCTCCACGAGTGGCAGCCGGGGATGGAGAAGATTGCCCTGCCTGACTTTGCGACAGGGGAGCCAGTGACCATCCCCCTCGACCCGACCAAAAATGCGGTGCAGAATGCCCAGGCGTTCTACAAGCGGCACCAGAAAATGAAGCGATCGCGCCTAGCCATTACCCCCCTGCTGGAGGCCGTGCAGGCAGAGATTACCTACCTAGAGCAGGTGGAGGCGGCGATCGCCCAGTTCGACGACTACCAGGCCCCAGACGATCTCATCTCCTTAATGGAAATTCGCGACGAGCTAATCCAGCAGGGCTACCTGGAGGAGGCGGACCAGCGGCGCAGCGAAGATCAGGCTGAGACAGACTTCCATCGCTATCGGTCCCCTAGTGGCTACGACATCCTGGTGGGTCGCAACAATCGCCAGAATGACCGGCTCACTTTCCGCGTGGCCACCGACTATGACCTGTGGTTTCACACCCAGGAAATTCCAGGCAGTCACCTGCTGCTGCGGCTCGATCCAGGAGCCGTCCCTGATGACGCCGACCTGCAGATTGCTGCCAATATCGCGGCTTACTATAGTCGCGCTCGCCAGAGCGATCAGGTCCCCGTGGTTTACACCGACCCAAAGCACGTTTACAAGCCTAAGGGCGCGATGCCCGGCATGGCCATCTACAAGCAAGAGCAGGTGATTTGGGGCAACCCCCAGCAGGGCAAAGCCTACGTGATGCAGAAGGGGCGATCGCTCACAGCTTGACACTCCGCATAGCTAAAAGCTAGGGGATTCTCGGTTCATCCACCATCCTTAAAACTGATCTGAGAGTTTTATCTCAAACTCCGCAACCCCTCACCAAACAGCCGCACCAAAATGGTCAAACTATCTAGATGTTGGGC
>JBHJGR010000201.1:0-4144 GCA_050331615.1 Elainellaceae cyanobacterium | reverse complement strand
CGCTCCCCCGGTTTTCTAACATAAATTTAATTATGCCGACCTACTTAATTAATGCATCTCTCAGAAATCTTGGAGAAGTTTATCTTCTAAACTTAACCAATACAGCGCTTCGCGCTCTGATGGAATCAGATTTTTTGTTAGAAGCCGCGCGCTGCGGGGTTTCCAACAAAAAATCTGTACCTCATGCACCGGAAAAGTGCTATAAGTATGGCCCTACGGGCTAAGGTTTGAGCGCGGAATCCCCGCGCCGCGAGGGTTCCACACCTCCCAAGCGTCCTAGCGCGAAAGCGTAACGCCATAAGTAGGGGTCACAAGTAAACGGAGCTATCGCCGGGTTGCGCTCCCCGCTTCCCGTACTCCACCAGCGTGAGGAACGCTACAAGCGTGAGGCAAATCGTTAGATCCACCAAGCATCTAGGGCATACTCCTAGCGAGGATGCATCTATCGCCCCGTTAAATAGGAAATAGGTAGCCTAAGGAAACGACGCTATGGTGGGGCGCACCCCACTAGCTTTATTTATGCCCGTTCAGTCTATTGAGGTTTCTGAAGTCTAGTCTAGTGAGCGTGCGCTCTTGGTGAATTTTTTATCGGGAGTAGATTATGCCTTACACGTCAGAGCTCGTGAGATCTTGTGGGCATTAGCTGGCAAACATAATCCCCATACAGATAACATGACAGATAGCGTTCTTACGGGGACCTCACAGTCTGCGGATTGAGGGATGTAACTAACCTCAGGGGTGCGGGAGCACTTCCCTAACTTCGTCGTCTGGCTAGGGATGCATACCTACTTTTACTTGAGCGATCGAGTAATCTGGGATGAGATGAGCTAAGTCGTTAGTTTCGCACCCTACCTTATGCTCAGCTTTAGACATGGGAGAGGATTAACAGCGTGCTGTATTTAGCGGAAGTTCAAAAAAAGACCAGAGTAATCGGGGGTAGCAAAGCCGAGTTTAAGCTGTTGGCCTGTCAGCGAGCAGAGCATAACTGGAGTCCGGTCGGCGAGGAGCTAGTCCCCGCTCCAGATGACGTTCCCTATAACTCGGGTGCTTTAGTTTTGGTTGATCTGAGCGGCAGCCGCCAGGTGCAGCGGCATGCTGAGGCTGGACGCCAGCTCGTCAGCATCCTACAGAACTTTTCGCGTCTCCAGGAAAAGTCTAAAACGCAGGAAGAAGAAATTGAGCAGTGGAAGCAGTCACTGACCTATCAGAGCCAGGAGCTCAATCGTCGGGAAATGGAAATGGAGTCCCGGCAAGAGCAGCTACAGCAGCTAGAAGAAGACTTCGAGCGGCTAGAGCAGCAGCGTCAGGAAATCGAGGCAGCCCGTGAAGAGGCCAATCGCCTCCAAGAAGAATTTGATCGCAAGAATCAGGAGCTGGAGGGAGCCTGGGCCCATCTTCATGGCGAGATGCGTCGCTTTGAGGAGCGCCAAGCAGAAGTTCAGCAGTCCGCTGGCCTCAGCCAGGAGCAAACCCATCACATTCAAGATTTATTAAATCGGCTGTCGGGGGCCGTCGCTCCCTCGGAAGAAATTCGTGAACATCTAGACGGTTCCTTCGAGCGGCTCGCGCACCAGCAGGGGCTACTCGACCAGCGCTGGCACGAACTAGAGGAGCAACGCCAGGCGGCCCAGCAGCTTCAGGATGAGGTCGATCGCCAGGCAGGCGAAATCCAGGAGCGCTGGCAGTCTTGGCATCAGGCGAAAGACGCTTGGGTGCAGGCCCAGTCAGACCTGAAGGCAAATCAGCAGGCGATCGCCACCCGTCAGGAAGCCATCCAGGCCCTCTCAGCCCAGGTTCAGAGCCAGTCAGCCCTGCAACAGCAGCTTGAAGCACTGGTGGATGCCACAGGCGGGGGCAAGGTGAGCAGTAAACTTGACATTGCCGCCCTCGACCAGATGCCGATTGAGCAACTCCAGTCGACCGTGCAGGAACTGACGCGGGAACTGGAAAAGAATTCTCGATTTGTCAGCAGTCAGGAAGAGGAGCTGAACCTTCAGCAGCAGGAGATTGAGAAGCTAAAAGAGCAAATTCAGCTGGCCAACGAGTATGATCGGCTACGCCTGGAGACGGAACTGACCGACGAGCAAGAAAGCTACCGCATGCTCAATGAGACCTTGGTGGGTCAGCGCCGCAACCTGCAGGAGCGGGAGATGATTCTCAAGCAGCACGAGGCAGTGCTGGCGCGGCGTCAAGGGCTGCCCGTCGAAGAGGGGCAAATCGACCTGAACCTCGACCCCGTACTCAAGCAGGTCTATGACCTACAGACGCAGGCAACTGCTTCGCTGCAGCAGATGGAGCAAGCCCTTCAGCCACTGCAGGCCAGCCTAGCCGAGCAAGAGGCCCAGGTTAATCAGCGGGCCAGTGAGCTGGAATCAATGCGGGCAGAGATTCAGCAGTTTGAGCAGGATTGGCAGAACCGTAAGGCCGCCGCTGCCGAGCAGTGGGGCAGAGTAAATCTGCTGCAGGAAATGCTGCAGCCAGTTCAAGATGCGGTCAATGAGGTACGGGAGAAGCTGGAGGCGATCGCCCACCTGACTACACAATTCCAAGAAACCAGCAACTATCAACTCCAGACCATCAGCGAGATGCAGCAAACGGTCCAGGCCCTGGGCGATCAGTCGCCCCAGCTCGCCGCCTCCTAGACCCATTGGGAACTCTTGCCAAAAGGGCTGAATTCCAAAAACTCCGGCAAGTTCGCAGAGCGGCACTCAGCCCTCTGGCTCTGACGGCTTGACAAACTCAAGGTGGTCCTGGTTAACGCGCGCGATCGCCCCTCCTGGAAACGGATCGGTCTGACTCCGATTGGGAGCAGTCAGCAGGGCCACCAGCTTTTCGATGTGCTCGAAGTTGGGGGCTTGGGGCAGGGTAGCCAGCAGCAGACGACGCACTAGCCGCCGCTGAACGGCCAGGGGCGCGGCCCGAAGGATGGCGCGATTAATTCGAGGTGTGGTCTGACCAGCCACTGAAGACACCTTAACGGCTCGATGCCACCACTCATCTGTCAGGGACTCCAAACAGGCGACGTCAGCCTGGAGCAGCTCTGCAGTTTGGGCCAGGGCTTGCTCCACGGCTGGATTAAAGTGCTCCTGTAGATAAGGCATCAGTTCTTGGCGAATGCGGTTGCGAGCGTAGCGCCAGCTATCGTTAGTGGCATCTTCCCAAATGCGCAGTCCGGCGTCGCGGCAGTACTGCCCCGTCTCGCTGCGGGTGAAGTTGAGTATGGGCCGCACTAGCTGAACGGTGGGGGTGAGCGATCGCTCCCAGGTCAGCGCCTGTAGGCCGTCTGCTCCGCTTCCCCGCATGAGGTTATACAGCACGGTCTCAGCCCGATCGCTAGCCGTATGCCCGGTGACGATCACTGGGAAATCATGGGCTTGAGCCAGCTCTGCCAGTTTCTGATAGCGCCAGGTGCGGGCCGCCGCCTCGCTGGCGATCGCCCCCGTGTTCTGGGGTGATACGGCAACGCCGTAGTGGGGTATACCCCAGGCCTGGGCCAAATGGGCCACATAGTCGGCATTGGCATCGGCATCGGGTCGCCAGCGATGATTGCAGTGGGCGATCGCCAACTCCCAGCGCCACCGCGACTGCAGGTCCAGCATCAGCCGCCCCAGGCAGAGGGAGTCCTGTCCCCCGGAGACGGCTATCAAAATGCGCTGTCGGGGCTGGAGCAGGTTGCGCTGCCGGATCGTTTGGTGCAGTCGGGCATGGAGAGGAGTCCAGGGCGATCGCGACATAGCCAGCGAAAAAAACTAGAAGGAATTTGACTTGCTGGGAAGGCTGCCCCTCAAATTGATACAAGTCTAGGATGGGAGCTTGATAGCCTCGCCTCTTTAGAGCGAGGTGGAAAAGCGACTTGGGAACTTTAGTTCCCGTCATCTCTGATATGATCGTACTATGCCGGTTTTCAAGATTCCGGTTGACCACAAGGCTGAAAGAGCCGGTGGAAGCTGACAAGTTTCGGGCAGAGAAGTCTGCACCGAAAAGCGTTGAGGATAAGTTGCTATGGGGTTGGTTTGCCAACCAAGGCTGGAAGCGGTCTTGATGGAGGCATAGCAATGGTGTCAACAAACTGCGAGCAAGTAAGCGCGTCTGAAAGCAGGCTGGCTCAACCACCCTCAGAGCAGTTCTCCATTCAGCCCAAACC
>JBHJGR010000200.1:0-5407 GCA_050331615.1 Elainellaceae cyanobacterium | reverse complement strand
CTGCCAAACCTCTGATGCCGTAAGGCGTTGAGCACGCTAAGCCGAATAGATCTGCTAACAGATTCACTGATTCAGCACAAGCGAATCAACTCAAGACGAAAGACTATGAGCAATGACGACAGCTAAGACAAAATAGATTCGTGGATGTCTGCCAAACCTCTGATGCCGTAACTCGTTGAGCACAGGACTCAGATGCGCGCGTGCCGCCTCATGGATGCCTCTGCCAAACCTCTGATGCCGTAAGGCGTTGAGCACTCGTCAACGGCTACTACCCCGACCGGAGTCGCGGCTGCCAAACCTCTGATGCCGTAAGGCGTTGAGCACTAGAGGATGATTAGCTCTTCCATTCCACTAGAGCCTGCAACCTGCCAAACCTCTGATGCCGTAAGGCGTTGAGCACTCAGCTATCTGGCCAGGGTGAGTGTGGAAACTCTCCTGCCAAACCTCTGATGCCGTAAGGCGTTGAGCACATAGCCGCATTGGAAAAGCCAGCGATCGCCCCCACCCAAATCGCCCTCACCACCCTCCTCACCCGATATAGCCAGCTATACGCCTCATGAGCTATAGTCGCATCAGGTTTAGAGGGCTGCTGAACCATGACTGCAACATCACCACCCGACCTCGGAGACGTCATCCGCAACCTGCGGCTAGAGCTGGGCCTCACTCAGGAGAAGTTTGCCGCCCAGCTAGGGGTGTCGTTTCCCACGGTGAACCGCTGGGAGAATAAGCACGCCAAGCCGTCGCCGCTGGCGCTGGAGAAGATCGAGGCGATGATCGCGAAGCTCAGCAAGGCCAAGCAGAAGGCGCTGGGGTATTCGGCGGTGCGGAAGTAGAGGAATTGGGACGGCTGAGATCAGTCTAATTTGTGGTCATAGGATGACCGATGAAGGATGCTATAACAGGGGCATCGGCTCATTCTGACTCGTGCCATCCGATGACTATCCCTGGTGAGCAGGGCGATCGCACCCCTATGGATCAGACTAATCGAGACAACGCCAAGGGATGGCAGACCCAGGTTGAAGGCCCTGCACAGATTGCCGAAACGATTAACATCTATGGCGATCGCCCCTACCGACCAGGTATTCCGTTCCAGGCACCGCCGCTGCCTCGCCCATACATCGATCGTCCTGAGCAACGGGAAGCTGTTAAGGCCAAGCTTTTAGAAAACGAAGAATTAACTCCTGGAACGCTGGTTGTCAGTGCTATCTATGGACTGGGTGGTATCGGTAAGTCGGTGCTGGCTACCGTGCTGGCCCATGACTCAGAGGTGCAGGAGAGATTCTCAGGCGGCATCCTGTGGGCGACCCTGGGTCAGCAGCCCGATATTCTCTCGTTTCTCAGTAGCTGGATTCAGGCGTTGGGCGATCGCGACTTTAAGCCGACGAGTATAGATTCGGCTTCGATGCATCTGCGATCGCTGCTTTATGACAAGCAGGTAATGCTGGTGGTGGACGACTTGTGGAATCCTGACCACATGGAGCCATTTCGGGTAGGCGGTAAGAACTGTCTGGTACTGGTGACCACGCGGGAGGCACACATTCCAGATGCCGATCGCTATGACATAGATGTAATGACCCCCGCTCAGTCGCTGGTGTTGCTGCAGCAGAAGGCGGAGTGTCCTCAGCCGACGGCGGTGGAACGGCAGCAGGCGGAGGCGTTGGCAAAGGAAGTGGGCTATCTGCCACTGGCGCTAGAGTTAGCGGGGGCACAGATCGCTGATGGTGTGCTCTGGGAGGAACTGCTCGAGGATTTGCGGGCAGAGATTTTTCGGTTGGAGAGTTGGGATGACCCCAGCATTGATGGAGTTCAATCGGAAAAGAATCGGAAACGGCTGAGCCTGCTCGCTTCATTCAATCTCAGTCTGCGGCAGCTCTCGCCGGAGCAACTGCGGCAGTTTGCCTGGTTAGGGGTGCTGCCGGAAGATGTGAGCATCACACAGGCGATGGCGGCGACGCTGTGGGAGGTAACGCCTCGGCAAGCTGGGGCAGTTTTGCGATCGCTGTGGTCGAAGGCGCTGTTGCTTTTTGGAGTAAAGCAGCATGATGGAAAGCTGACCTATCGGCTACACGACCTGATGCATGATTTGGCTAAGGGGTTGCTGGTTGCTCCGACTGAAGTAGCAAATAAACCGAGGGCAGCTGATTTACCGGGCTTAGGACTAGAGATACCGACTGCTCATGGGACTCTGCTAGAGCGATATCAGGCAAAGACGAGGGATGGTCAGTGGCATACCCTACCAAATGACGGCTACATCCACGCGCATTTGACCTGGCATTTTGAGCAAGCCCAGTGGAAGGATGCGATTCATGACTTGCTGAAGGAAACGACCTTGTTGGAGCGTAATGCTTGGTATGAAGCTTGCGAAAGCTTGGGTCAAACTGCGAAGTTTGTAGAGGACGTGGCGCGGGCATGGAGACTTGCGGAACAAAGCTTTAAAGTCAATCCATCTAAATCGATCGGCTTGCAGTTTTACTACGCGATCGCCACAACGAGCTTAAACAGCATCGCGAGCAATATACCTGCTGAATTAATCGCAGCACTGGTGGCAAAAAGATACTGGCAACCAGCTCAAGGATTAGCCTACATTGAGCAAATTCAAGAAGATAACGCTCGGGCAGAGGCTATTCAGGCGGTGGGTAGATACCTTCCAAAGACATTGCTGTCTAGAGTTTTAGACTTTATCGGCCAGATTCAAGACGAGTTTTCTCGTGCGAGAGCCCTAATTGCGCTAGCGGATAAGCTGCCTGAGGTTCTGTCCAAGGCGTTGGCAGTGATCCACCAAATTCAAGACGAGTCCGACCGCGCCTTTGCCCTAAGCATGCTAGCGGACAAGTTGCCCTCTGAGTTGCTGCCCGAAGCGTTGGCGGTGACCCGCCAGATTCAGTCTGAGTCTGATCGCGCCGATGCTCTAAGTGCTTTGGTAGACAAATTGCCCCCTGAGTTGCTGCCCGAGGCGCTGGCGATGACCCGCCAGATTCAAGACGAATCCTCTCGCGCCTTTGCTTTAAGCGTGCTAGCGAACAAATTGCCACTAGAGCTACTGTCTGAGGCATTAGCGCTGACCCGCCAGATTCAATCTGAGTCCTCTCGCGCCTTTGCCCTGAGTGCACTGGCGGACAAGTTGCCTGACGTGTTGCTCGAGGCGTTAGCGATGACTCGCCAAATTCGAGACGAGTACTATCGTGCTTTTGCCCTAAGTGCCCTGGCGGATAAGCTGCCTTCCGATCTTTTGCCCGAGGCTTTGGCCGTGACCCGTCAGATTCAATCCGAGTTCCATCGCGCCAGAGCTCTGCGTGCCCTGGCGGGCAAGTTGCCGCTCGATCTTTTGCCCGAGGCTTTGACGGTGACTCGTCAGATTCAATCCGAGTCTGATCGCGCTAGAGCTTTACTTGCGCTTGTGGACAAGTTGCCGCCCGATCTTTTGCCCGAGGCTTTAGCAATGACTCGTGAGATTCGAGACGAGTCCGATCGCGTCAAATCTCTGCGTGCATTGGTGAGCAAGTTGTCCCCCGAGTTACTGCCCGAGGTATTGGTGATGACCCGCGAGATTCGAGACGAGTCCTTACGCGTCTTCACCTTGAGTGCGCTGGCGAACAAGTTGCCTGAGGTGTTGCCCGATGCGTTGGCGGTGACTCGTCAGATTCGAGACGAGTCCTCTCGCGCCTTTGCTCTGAATGCCCTGGTGGACAAGTTGCCGGACAAGTTGCCTGATGCATTAGCAGTGACCTGCCAGATTCGAGACGAGTCCGATCGTGCCAGAGCCTTGAGTGCGCTGGTGGACAAGTTGCCCCCCAGTCTGCTGCCTGAAGCTTTGGCAGTGACCTGCCAAATTCGAGACGAGTCCGATCGCGCCAGATCTCTAAATGTGTTGATGGACAAGTTGCCCCCTGAGTTACTGCCCGAGGCATTAACAGCGACCCGCCAGATTCAGGACAAGTCCGATCGCGTCTTTGCCTTGAGTGCGCTGTCGGACAAGATGCCTGAGCTATTGCCCGAGGTATTGGCAGCGACCCGCCAGATTCAGGACGAGTCCGATCGCGTTGATGCCTTAGGTACACTGGCAGACAAATTGCCTGAGGTGTTACCTGAGGCGCTAGCGATGATTCGCCAGATTCGAGATGAGTCCGATTGTGCCAGAGCGCTGAGTGCGCTGGCAGCCAAGTTACCCCCAGAGCTACTGCCAGAGGCATTGGCAGTAGCCTGTCAGATTCGAGATGAGTCGGATCGCACCTTTACCCTTAGTGTGCTGGCGGATAAGTTGCCCCCAGAATTGCTGTCGAAAGCGTTGGCGGCGACCCGCCAGATTCGAGACGAGTCCAACCGTGCTGATGCCTTGAGTGCGCTGGCGAACAAATTGCCCCCAGAGTTACTGCCAGAGGCATTGGTGGCGACCCGCCAGATTCGAGATGAGTCGGATCGCGCCTTTGCCCTTAGGGTGCTGGCGGGCAGGTTACCTGAAGTGTTGCCCGAGGCATTAGTGGCAACCCGCCAGATTCAATCCGAGTCGGATCGCGCCGATGCCCTGAGTGCGCTGGTAGACCAATTACCCCCTGAGTTGCTGCCCGAGGCGTTAGCGGTGACCCGCCAAATTCAATCTGAGTCTTCTCGCGCCAGAGCCTTGAGCGTGCTGGCGGACAAATTACCTGAGGTGTTACCCGAGGCATTGGCTGTGACTCGCCAGATTCGAGACGAGTCAGATCGTGCCTTGGCCTTGAGCGCGCTAGCGGATAAACTACCTGACGTGTTATCCGAGGCGTTGCTCGTGACTCGCCAGATTCGAGACGAGTCGGATCGGGCCTTGGCCTTGAGCGCGCTAGCGGACAAGTTGCCTGAGGTGTTGCCCGAGGCGTTAGCGATGACTTACCAAATTCGAGACGAGTCCGACCGCGCCGATGCGCTGAGTGCGCTGGCGGACAAGCTGCCCCCCAAGCTACTGCCCGAGATGTTGGCGGTGACTCGCCAGGTTCAAGATGAGTACTATCGTGCTAAAGTGCTCAGAAAAATCACGTCTCGCTTTGGTAAAAGCTCTCAAGTCTTTGACCAGTGGTGCGAGATCTTTCCTTGTCTCGCTCGCCTCAAGCGCCATGAATTATTGGAGGTTATCCCTAACTTAAAACCAGCCATTGTTGCCTTATCAGGGGAAGATGGTCTACGAGAGGTGGCGATCGCCATGCAACAAGTCTGCAAACAATGGCCATGACTTTCCCAGGCCCAGACTCTTCACAACACCCTTGCAGTCAATAATTTCAAGGCGATCGCCCAATCCTTATCGAATATTGAAGGGTTCGGGAACCGGATAAAACCCCTGGCTTCAGACATGGGGATACAGACGGTTCCCGCGCCAGATGAAATCTGGCAGTCTTATGCTGAATGTGATAGCGTAAGAATATGATAGTACATGAGTTCA
>JBHJGR010000199.1:0-10155 GCA_050331615.1 Elainellaceae cyanobacterium | reverse complement strand
CCACACTCACAGGCATGAACCCGTTGAGAGAGGGGCTGTTTGTTGATGCGTCCGCATATACAGCGCTGGAATAGTTTCGTCGTTTGGGTTGGAAATTCATTGACGCTGCCGCCAGCATTTTCAGCTCTTTGCCGCAGCCGTTCGACGAACCTTCCGATAAACCCTACTCTACCACGGAAAACAGCCGAGAGCTATGCACCACAACGATTCTGGGGTAGTGACATCCTCCCGACGCTGACCCTTTGGGTATAGCGGGAGTCCCCTGGAGGAACTAACGGGTTGCAGATAACAAATGGCTCGCTGCTGCGCTCGACTGTTTATGTAAGGGGTGGTCGTTCCTCCCCATGTCTGAAGTCAGCGGCTCCTCGACCACCCCTTACCAACCCCGATCTTTAGGTGGATGCGAACTGGACAGAGACCATAATGCTGCCATCAACATCCTGCGACGCGGACTAAGTACGGTGAGGCACACCGGATCTTTAACGCTTGGGGACATCAGCCCTCTAGCATCGTTGGATACGTCCTGCGGTGTTACGGCAGGTGGATGAACCAAGAATCCCCTAGCTTTCAGCTATGGGGAGTGTCAAGGCGATGTAGTTAGGACATTCAATAGGTGTAGGACCCCCGCGGCGCGAGAGTCCTACACTCAAACCTTGGCCCATAGGAGGGCTATATAGCTAATGCCGCTCTTAACCCCCCAGCCCGTTGACGGTGAGGCTGAAGGCCAGCATGAAGATCACGATCACAGCCGTGAGGGCCAGCACCCCAGACACCGCCCGCCAGTTGGTGCGGGTGACGAACTTCTGGAAGTTGAAGCGCTCGAACGGGTTGTAGAGCACCTGCTGCGGCAGCTGGTCGCGATAGTCTTCCCCATAGCGGGTCATGCGGGCAAAGGGCAGGTCGCCTTCGCTGCGCTGGGGCAGGATGCGCCGCCGCTGGTAGGGAACGATATTGTCGCCGAAGTTGTTCTGGTATTCCTCGGTGTTCAGCAGCTCATCGATGAAGCCGTTCAGCCCTTTGGTGGCCAGCACGATGGACCAGGACAGCTTCTCGCGATCGTTGTATACTTCCCGGCCTAAAATCCGCCGCACGCACATCTGCACGAAGCGGTAGTTGTTGTTCACGTCATAGATGCGCGCCCGAAACACCTCGGAAGTAGCCAGTCCCCGAATGAAGTCTTTTACGGTAATTTGACCCGACCGCAGTTGGGATTCTAGAAGGGGCAGACGGTTGCTGTTCAGCAACTGCTGCTCGTTAAAAAGCTGTCGATAGGCGGCTGAAATGACGGCATCCATTTCAGCGGCACTAGGGAGGTATTCGGTGGTGAAAATACGGGGTTGCTCATCCCCCGGAACTTCATAGCCGATCACGCGCTGGTTCTGGGAGGAAGGCGGATAGCTCAATAGAGGAATAGTCATGATAATCCTCAGATTTTCTAATAGCTAAGTGAACAAGATTTGAAATTTCTTTGCCAAATTTGGGAGTGCTGGCTCAGCAATCCTGTAAAGGAAAATGTCAGCTTTCTAGTCACCGGAAAAGTGCTTTTCCGGAATACATTTCAGCTTATGGGATGGCGGGTAACGTGCCGAAAAAATCAGCCGAGACTGTAATATTTATCGGGAATTTCTTAACATCTGTATATATCTGGACTAGGGGGAAAATCGGGGCGATCGCCCCAGATCTCCCTAAGGTTTGAGTGTGGAACCCTCGCGACGTGAGGGCTCCACATCTCTTAGATGTCATAATGCGAAAGCGTAAGACTATACAATTGACTAGGAATTTCTGATCGGGAAAGGTAGGCTGTGGCATTCAAGATCGGCTTATTGGGCTTGGGAACGGTGGGCACGGGGACGGCACAAATCCTGCTGGCCCCCGAGCAGCGCCATCCCCTGATTGAAGATCTGCAAATTTATCGGGTGGGGGTGCGATCGCCCGACAAACCCCGCCAGGTAAATCTCCCCAAGTCCTGCGTCACCACCGACCTGAGCGCCATTGTCACCGACCCGGCCATCGACATCGTGGTGGAAGTAATGGGGGGTATCGAACCGGCGCGATCGCTGGTGCTCACCGCCATTTCCCAGGGCAAGCATATCGTCACAGCCAACAAGGCACTCATCGCCCGCCACGGTGACGAGATTTTTGCGGCGGCGGCCCAGGCTGGCGTCTACGTGCTGCTGGAGGCGGCAGTCGGCGGCGGCATCCCGGTAATCGAGCCCCTGAAGCAGTCCCTCTGCGGCAACCGCATCACCGCCATTACGGGCATTGTCAATGGCACCACCAACTACATCCTCACCCGCATGCAGAACGAGGGGGGCGACTTTGCCACCATCCTGGCCGATGCCCAGCGGCTGGGCTATGCCGAAGCCGACCCCACCGCCGACGTGGACGGTCTGGACGCCGCCGACAAGATTGCCATCCTCGCCTCCCTGGCCTTTGGTGGCCGTATCAACCTCAGCGAGGTCTACTGCGAAGGCATCCGCCAGATCACTGCTGCCGACATTACCTACGCCGATCGCCTGGGGTTTGTGATCAAGCTGCTGGCCACCGCCAGGCGCGACGCCGCCACCAGCACCACTGAACCGTTCCAGGTGCGGGTCCATCCCACCCTGGTGCCCAAGGTCCACCCCCTGGCTAACGTCAATGGCGTCTACAACGCCATTTTGATTGAGGGCGATCCTATCGGCCAGGTGATGTTCTTCGGTCCCGGAGCCGGAGCTGGTCCCACCGCCAGCGCCGTGGTGTCCGACATCCTTAACATTGCCGCCCTGCTCAAGGTGGGTCGGGGCGTCGCCACCCAGCCCGACGGCACGCCCATGCTCGATCCCCTGCTGGCCCCGCTACGTCAGCATTCCTGCACTATCTCCCCCATGCAGGCCCTGGAAACCCGCTTCTATGCCCGCATCCTGGCCCAGGATGCGCCGGGGGTGATCGGCAAGCTGGGCACCTGCTTTGGCAATCACCAGGTCAGCCTGGAATCCATTGTGCAGATTGGCATGCAGGACAACCTGGCGGAAATTGTGGTAGTCACCCACGAGGTGCAGGAAGGCCACATGCAGCAAGCCCTCCAGGAGATTGACGGCTACGGCATCGTGTCTGGCGTGCCCAGCCTGCTGCGAGTGCTGTCCTGAGAAAGTTAAATTTTCGCTTGGGCTTCAAAATTGCCGTGAAGTTTTGCAAAAAGGACTTTGTGTCCTGTTACACTATGCGATGGAGCAGGGCAAGATCCCGTTTGGGACCATGTCCTGTTGAATCGCCTGCCGATTTGGGAACGCGCAGCGCAGATTTCTTCCAATCAGAGAACGCAACGTAACTTGGGCTGGCCATCTCGGCCAGCTTTTTTTTGCCGTAATTTTTGCCCGTAGAGCTATGGCGTTACGCTTTCGCGTTAGGACATTCAAGAGGTATGGAACCTCCGCGTCGCGGAGGTTCCACACTCAAACCTTAGCCCATAGGGCTATAACCCTAGTTTCCTAGATAAGCTTCTAAAACCTGCTCATTCTTTTGAATTTCTTCAGGTGTGCCCGTCGCCAGATTGCGCCCCTCCGCCAGCACCCAGACGCGATCGCACAAAGACATAATCACATCCATATTGTGCTCGATGATTAGAAACGTCAGACCGTTCTGGTTCCAAGTGCGGATGTGGTCGCAGATCTGGTTAATCAAGGTGGGGTTGACCCCGGCAGCGGGTTCATCCAGCAGAATGAGTTTGGGACGCACCATCAGGGCGCGGGCCATTTCCAGCAGCTTGCGCTGGCCGCCGGATAGCGCCCCAGCGTACTCGTGGGCCATGTGGGCTAAACCGACGGACTCCAGGATTTCCAGGGCGTGCGATCGCTGCTGCGCCTCCTCCAGCCGCACCCGCTGGGGCCGCAGCCACACCTGCCAGAAGTTTTCCCCGGCCTGGTGCTGGGTGGCCAGCAGCATATTCTCCATCACCGACATCCGGGAAAGCACCCGCGCCACCTGAAACGTGCGCACTAGGCCCCGCTGGGTCACCTCGTGGGGCTGGAGCTGGTGGATGGGGTCACCGTCGAAGATCACCTCGCCACTGTCTGCTCGGCTGAAGTTGGACAGGAGATTGAACAGGGTGGTCTTTCCGGCTCCGTTGGGGCCGATGAGTCCCGTAATGCTGCCGCTAGGGACGATGAGGGAAGCGGCATCGACTGCCTTGAGGCCACCAAAACTCTTGGTGAGCTGGGTGGCGACCAGCAGATTGGCTGGGTTTGCCTTCGCCGCCTGCACCGCATCAGCGGCTGGCGCTGCCGCTTCCGTGAGGGAATGGGGCGTTGACTCTCTATCGACCAAGGGTGAGTTCCTCCGCTTTGCCTAAAAGACCCTGGGGTCGCCAGATCATCAGCACCATGAGCAGCAGGCCAATCAGCATAATGCGAAACGCGCCGAGCTGGGCGTCTCCCAGGGGGATCAAATCCTCCAGGAAGAAGCGGGTGAGAGTCTGGTAGGCCCAGAAAATGGCCGCTCCCAGCAGCGTGCCGACATTGCTGCCTGCCCCTCCCAGCACCACAATTGTCCAGGCATTGAAGGTTTCCAGGGGGCGGAAATTGTCGGGATAAACCGTGGTCAGCTGCCAGGCGTAGAGCGCCCCAGCAATTCCGGCGATCGCCCCTCCCAGCATCAGAGACTGGAGCTTATACCAGAATACGTTTTTGCCCAGCGCCCGCGCCACCTCCTCATCTTCGCGGATAGCCTTCAGTACCCGGCCCCAGGGCGATCGCACCAGCCGCTGCAGCCCCGCAAACACCAGCGCCAGCACGATCACCGATAGCCACATCAGGCCCGTCTTCACTGCATTGCGCTCATAGTGGTATAAAGCCGAGGCCGCATAGCCATAGACCCACAGCCCCAGACCGCTGATCACCACCGCCGCCAGCAGGGCCGTCCCCTCCGGCTGGGCTGGTAACCGGGGCAGCAGGCGATGTCCCGCCCAACCATAGAGGCCACCGCCCCCCAGCAGCAGCACCAGCAGCACCAGGGCCAGCATCCAGTCCGGCGGAGCGGCGATCGCACTCAGCCAGCGGCAAAAGGTCGAGATGGCCAAGAGCAGGGGCACCAGCAGGGCAATGTAGAGGGCGATCGCCCCACTGCTGATCAGGAGTGGCCCAGCAGAAGCGGATTTGATTCGCCGCCGCGCCCAGCGCCACAGATACCAAACTCCCAGGCCGACAATCCCGGTCAACACGGCAATCATGGCAATGCGAATGCCCAAATTGGGATTTAGATCGGCCAGCGGCAGGGGAAACTGCTGGATACCAAAGGAGCCACGGGTGAGCCACTCCTCATTGAGAGCCACCAGTCGGATAATCTCCGCCACGCCGATGGTAACGATCGCCAAATAATCTTCCCGCAGCTTTAGGGTGGCGATGCCCATCAGCAGCCCCAGGACTGCCGCCGCCCCTGCCCCTATTAGAATGGCCAGCCATAGGGGAATTTGCCCAGGCAGCACAGCCTGAACCTGCAAGAGCCAGCTAGAGAGCTGAGGCGACTCGCCAATCCAGCCAATCTCTGCCACCATCCGCTCTGGCATCGCCTTGAGGTAGCCCGGCAGGGTGAGCATTACCACCAGGTACGACCCCACCACCATAAACGCCACATGGCCAAAGTTAATCAGTCCGGTAAAGCCCCACTGCAAATTCAGCCCCAGGCTAAACAGGGCGAAGACCGCAGTAAAGATGATCAGAGAAACGATATAGCCTTCCATTTTGAATTTGTAGGGTGGGCACCGCCCACCTGATGCAGTGAATCTGTAATCAGGACATGCGGATAAACAGCAATGCCCATGAGCAAAAAGGACGAAGGTTATTGGGTGCCAAAGAGGCGATCGCCCGCATCCCCCAATCCTGGAATAATATAGCCATGCTCATCTAAACAGTCATCAACGGCTGCTGTATAGACGGGCACATCGGCATGAACGCCGTGGAAGTGGCGAATGCCTTCCGGAGCCGCCAGCAGGCAGACGAACTTAATGGAACGGGGGTTGGTTTGCTTGAGCCGATTCACCGCCGCTACAGCGGTATTTCCCGTAGCCAGCATGGGGTCAACCACCAGTATGTCGCGCTCTTCTACATCATGGGGCACCTTGAAGTAATACTCAATCACCACCAGGGTGCGCGGGTCCCGATACAGCCCAATGTGCCCCACCCGGGCTGAGGGAATTAGCTCCAGCATGCCGTCCAGAATGCCCTGTCCGGCCCGCATGATGGAAACGATCACCAGCTTTTTCTCCGGTGCGAGGACGGGAGCCTGCATGGTTGCCATCGGCGTTTTGATGGGCTGCAGCTTGGTGGGCAAGTCGCGGGTGACTTCGTAGGCCAGCAGCAGGCTAATCTCCCGCAGCAGCGCCCGAAACTCAGCCGTACTGGTTTCGGCCTGACGCATGAGCGTCAGCTTGTGCTGAATCAGGGGATGCTCAATGACGACGACTTGAGCGGACGGGTTAGACATAGGCGGCCCTTACGGTTATGGCGAACTAAGAGCCTATCCGAATCGCCAGAGTTTTTGGAATCCAGAACCCCTGACTGGGTTTTCGGATGGGTTCTCACTACGATGTTAAGGGTTTAGCTGCCGCTGGCTGACGTGCCTGATACGAGGGTGGTAATGGCTGGGGCGATCGCCTGCAAAACCGAGGATAAGATCACCACCGACGCCGCCGCAATCACAATCGTTGTCGCCAGGCGCATCACCTGGTCGGAGGCTTTCTGGTAGGTATCAAACTTGTAGTCAAGCTTCTCAACATCAGCTTCGAGGCGATCGAGGCGATTCTCAACGTTGTTCAGACGCTGGTTAATCTGAGCCAAGGCCGTCAGTACCTGTTCCTGAAAGGCTTGGGGTGAAAGGCTGCCAAATGATTCGCCGGATTGCATGAGAGGCCATTGTGCTCAAATATATCCTCCAGTCTAGCCGATGTTCGTTGAGCGCAGACCCTACCAGCGGCAAGCGAAGAAGGGTGAAGTTATGATCCCCGACGGCACACGTAGGGCATTCTGAGTCTAGATCATCCACCCAGAAACGAGAGGTTAAGCAGTATCACCGTCCTTTGGCAGAAGAAATTCCCGTAAAGAATCATGCTGATCCAGGCAAGGACCAGCCATACTGTAGCTTACAAGCACATGTCCTTACCGATGCCGCACCGCAGCATATCAGCCCAGAACTCTGGATAACCACCTTGAATCATCTGGTTGCCCCCCCTTATGAAAATTTCTATCCGTGCCTTTATTACCTTGCCAGTTCTGGTGCTGACCTTTGTGCCAGCGGCAGTGGTAGGACTGCTGGCCTATTCCAGTAGCCAGCGGGCGATCGAGAAGATTGCCGAAGATCTGGTGGCGCAGCTCTCCAACCGCATTCGTGACCAGGTGGGGTTCTACCTGACGACCCCCCACTTTATTAATCGGCTGAATGCCAATGCGATCGCCGCCGGTATGCTCAACCCTGATAATCCCCGCCAGCTAGAACGCCATTTCGTCCGTCAGCTCTCCGCTGCGTTTCCCGTAGCCCACAGCTCTGGTATCCGAGAAACGAATAATGAGTTTAATCGCTCCATCAATCACATCTACCTGGGCACCACAGATGGCACATTTTTTGGCGCAGAATATCGGCCCCGAGACGAGACCGATCCCAACTCTGAATGGATTATTGCCGTCTCCCGTGCCGATGCGTCCACTAACTCCCGCTTCCGCCAATACGAAGCGGCAGAATCCAATAGCGAGGTATGGGTCGCGGCAGAAGCACTAGCCTCCTCGGGTAGTACCCCCTACGACCCCCGCAAGCGACCCTGGTGGTTTGGGGCAGCGGAAGCGCCCGACTACAGCAACCAGCCCGATGCAGGATGGAGCGAGGTGTACTGCGACCTCACCACCAGCAGCCCAGTCATCACCGCCGTGCGCCGGGCCAACGTTGATGGAGAATTTCGTGGGGTTCTAGGCAGCGACTTTTTGTTTTCCGATGTGCGCACCTTCCTCAAAACCCTGTTGACGGATTTAGAAATTTTGCCGGAAGACGGGCAGATTTTCATCCTCGACCAGGAAGACCACCTGCTGTCCACCTCCAACGACCAGATTACGGAGGACTACATCAGCCAGGAGTGCGACCAGTCGGGCCTCCACCTGAGCCCAGCGCGCTCCATCCAGGAGTCGGTCATTAGCGACATTGTGAGTCAGCCTGGGTCGTCTACTGGCTCAGCAGCAGATTTACTCCAGGTAGAGTTTCAGGGCGATCGCTACTTCTGGTTTTCTCTACCCATCCAGGACGACTATGGTCTCAGATGGTCCGCCTACATTCTGATTCACGAGCGCCACTTTATGGCGGAGATTTACCGCAATCGGCTTATTACCTTCGCCCTCTGTGCCGCTACGGTGCTGGCCGCCCTGGGGCTGGGGGTCGTGGTGTCAAGTCAGATTGCGAACCCCGTACTCAAGCTGGAGCGGGCTACTAAGAATCTGGTCAACTCCATCCACGACGAGCAGGACATCCAAGAACTGGAGGTGGGAAAGAATCCATCCGAGCTATACGCCCTAGCCCAGACTTTCGAAGAGATGACCAAACAGTTAAAAAGCTCGTTTGTTGCCTTTGGCCATTTTGTGCCGCGCAACTTTCTCAGCGCCCTGGGCTATCAGCAGCCGACTGATGTGCGTCTGGGGGACAGTAAGGTGGTGATGATGACCGTACTGTTTGCCGATATTCGGGCCTTCACCCAGCTCAGCGAAATGATGAATCCGGAGGAAACGTTTCAGTTCATCAACACCTACCTCCAGCGAATGGAGCCGGCCATTGTCCAGAATGGCGGCTTCATCGACAAATATATCGGTGACGGCATCATGGCCCTGTTTGAGCAGGACGACAGCCCCGATCGCGCCATCAAAGCGGGGCTAGCCATGCTGCAGCAGCTTGAAGACTACAATCAGCAGCGCCCGCCGCACCAGCCTCCTGTTCGCATCGGTATCGGTATTCATACAGGCAAGATTATCTTGGGCACGGTGGGCGGCGAAAACCGCTGGGATACAACCGTGGTCGGCTGCGACGTGAATCGCGCTTCACGCATGGAGGGCTTGACCAAAGATTTCCAGTCAAACCTGCTCACCAGCGGTCAAACCCTGGCCCTGCTGCGCCATGCCTATCAGCATCGCTACCTAGGCGCGACCCGAGTCCGGGGGCTGGAAGAGACCGTTGATATCTATGAAATCTGTGAAGCAGATCCGCCTGATTTACTAGCTGGCAAGCAGCATACCGCTGCCCTGTTCCAAGCGGGATTACGCCACTACCAAGAGCTTGACTATGCCCAGGCCCTCCAAAAATTTGAGGCGGTCTTGCAGGGGTGCGCCCACGATGGAGCAGCCCAGCATTACGCCCGTCGCTGTCGGGAAAAGCTGCAGCAAGGGGCTGGGACAGTCCACGTTTAACTACCCTACCAGTTGGTTTACAGCGCTTCGCGCTTTGATGGAATCAGATTTTTTGTTAAAAGGCGCGCAGCGCTCGGCTTCCAACAAAAAATCTGTACCTCATGCACCTGAAAAGTGCTGTAAGTAGGTGGTCATAAGTAAACGTAGCTATGGTGGGGTGCGCCCCACTGGTTTTTATTTGTAGCCATGAGCTTATCAGGTTGACACTCCCCATAGCTAAAAGCTGGGGGATTCTTGGTTCATCCACGATCCTTAAAACTGATCTGAGAGTTTCATCTCAAACTCCGCAACCCCTCACCGAATAGCCGCACCAAAATGGTCAAACTATCTAGATATTGGGCAGTCAGCCCCAGCGGGATAAGAAAGGCCAGTGGGGTACGCCCTCCGCCGGGGCGCGCACCCCACCGCAGCGTTGTCTGTGTATTACTTAGAATTCCGTCAGGCCAATCTAAGGAAATGCTGAAAAAAAAAATCTTGTCCTTTAGAATAGAGATATAGCGGAGACACATGTTTCCGTTCACTCCTCACACCACACTCCGCCTGGGCATTTGTTCAGGCGGTTCCTTATTATTAGGGATTATTTAGGGGGAATTATTTAGGGGCATTTGTTTAGGTGGTGGGCTGAGCCTGCCACCGCCTACAAAAATGCAAAATGTGAAGGGCCTGCATAGGTTCTGACTCAACTATAAGGACTACCACTTGGGTGGATTAAGTGATACTAATGCTGTTCAGGCTCCCAGTCAGC
>JBHJGR010000198.1:0-2480 GCA_050331615.1 Elainellaceae cyanobacterium | reverse complement strand
GCGACGTTGATAAAGTAGTGGGCGTAGTCATGGCTGGTGGCGGCGTTGGTCATGCCGCCGCGCGTTTCGATCACCTGGTCAAACTGCCCCGGCAGCAGGCGATTGGTGCCCTTGAAATTCATGTACTCTAGGAAATGGGCCATTCCCGACCAGGGTTCTGGCTCGGCGATCGCCCCCGCCTTTACCCACACGTCCACCGTGACCACCGGGGTAGCGGGCACATGCTGGTGAACAACGGTGAGGCCGCTCGCCAGGGTCGAGACGGTTGCCGGAAAGTCGTTTGCCGGAAAATCGAGGGATGACAGAGCAGTCACAGTGGCAGCATTAACCTGGGCATAATCTTATTCGTGTTATCTTAGCATCTTACAAATAATGAGTATGAACGAGCAGGAATTAGAAAAACTGCAGCGGCAGTACGACAACTCCCCTTTTCCTCAGGTTTCGCTGGAGCGATCGCCCCGCCAGGAAGCCGACCTGAATGTGCTGTTTTGCCATAGCCTGGTCACTCCCTATTATTTGCAAAATCAGCAGCCGATTGATACGGCTGGAGCCGTCATTCTAGACGCCGGATGCGGGACGGGCTATACCTCCCTCTGTCTGGCGGAGGCCAATCCTGGGGCACGCATCGTTGGCATTGACCTGTCACCAGAATCAGTCAAGCTGGCGGGGCCACGGCTGGCCTACCACGGCCACACCAACGCCGAATTCCATGCCCTCTCCATCGATGATTTGCCCCAGCTCGGCCTCAGGTTTGACTACATCAACTGCGACGAGGTGCTGTACCTGCTCCCCGACCCAATGGCGGGACTGCGGGCGATGAAATCGGTGCTGAAGCCCCACGGCATCATTCGCGCCAATCTCCACAGCATCTATCAGCGCCAGGAGATGTACCGCGCCCAGGAGCTGTTTCGCACGATGGGGCTGCTGGACGATACCCCCGGCGAAATGGAGGCAGAGCTGGTGATTTCGGTGATGGCAGCGCTTAAGGATCAGGTCAGCCTGAAGCGCCAAACCTGGGATCGGGCGACGGAAACATCCCGCAACATTGAGTCTATCCTGGTGAATCAGCTACTCCAGGGTGACAAGGGCTACACCGTGCCCGACCTGTTCCGGATGCTGGCCCAGGCTGACTTGGAATTCATCAGTATGATGATGTGGCGGCACTGGGAACTGCTGGATCTTTTTAAGAATGCGGATGATTTGCCGCCGTTTCTGGCGATGAGCCTGCCGGGCCTCTCCACCGAGGAGCGGCTGCATCTGTTTGAACTCCTCCATCCCGTCAATCGGGTGCTGGATTTCTGGTGCGCCCACGCCGGACAAAGCCATTCCCCTACTCCCCTGGCTGAATGGGATGGGGCGACCTGGGACCATGCCACAATCCAGCTCCATCCCCTGCTGCAAACGCCATCGATTCGAGATCACCTGCGCCAGTGCGCTCAGCAGCACCGCGCCTTTGAGTGGAGCCACTATATGCCCATGCCAACCGATCGCCCAGTGCTGATGGAGAGCGGGGAAGCCGCCAGCTTCCTGCCGCTGTGGGATGGCCCCCAGACCCTGGCGGCCCTCACCGACCGCTGGCTGCAACTCAACCCGGTTGACCCAGTCACGCTGGAGCCAACCGATCGCCAAATAGCCCGCAATCGCATGCAGACCCTGATCGGTTATCTGGAATCGTTTCTTTATCTTTTGGTTGAGCAGAGATAAGTTTAGGGCGCGGTTTACCGGATCAGACTTGTTGGGAATGGGGACGGAATGCCAATGGTTTTGAGCCTCTGAGATTCGCAATAGGGCGATCGCCCCCCTTTCCCAAGAAAAAATCGAAAAAATTTGGCGGGGTGATCGGAAGACTGAATCAGGTGGGCAAATTAATCTCAGGAGTTACAAATCCAGTATCCCGCACCTCTAAGGAGAACCATCCCAATGAAATCTGAACTCAAAGCTAAGTTTTTGCAGCACCTGGCCGACAAGCGCAAAGAAGAGGGTTTCACCCTGATCGAGCTTCTGGTCGTCATCATCATCATCGGTATTCTGTCTGCGATCGCCCTGCCTTCCTTCCTGAACCAGGCCAACAAAGCTAAGCAGTCTGAAGCTCGCACCTACGTCGGCTCCATGAACCGTGGTCAGCAAGCTCAATACACCGAATTCACCACCTTTGCAGCCTCTATCGGTGAGCTCGGCATTGGTATTCAGTCAGAAACTACCAACTACAGCTACCAAATAACTAGCCCCGGTAGTGAGACTGTGACCAATGAGGGAGAAAGCAAGAAGCCTCCAATTCGCTCCTACGCTGGTCGTGTTTATCTGGATCAAGTCGGTGGTGCCTCTGAATTTACGACGCTTGCCTTTATTTGCGAACGTGTAGATCCCGGTCCTACCGGCATCGGCAACATCACTGGCGACAGTTGCCCCACTGGCTCCCGCGCCGTAGGAGAGTAATGGAATTAAGATAGCAACAAGTTTTCCTGAACTGTTTTACTCTT
>JBHJGR010000197.1:0-22216 GCA_050331615.1 Elainellaceae cyanobacterium | reverse complement strand
AAGTGAAAACCAGAAATGGGTTGCAGATAACAAATGGCTCGCTGATACGCTCGGCTGTCTATGTAAAGGGTGGTCGTTCCTCCCCATGTCTGAAGCCAGCGGCTCCCCGACCACCCCTTACAAACCCCGATTTTCGGTGGGGGAGAGCGATTGCTGGAGATGATTGATGTTGCTGTGGTCGGGGCGGGGCTGACTGGGCTGATCTGCGCCTCCAAGCTGCAGGAAGCAGGCCATACCGTTGTCGTGCTGGAGAAATCCCGCGGATTGGGAGGGCGGGTGGCGACCCGACGCGTCCAGGACACCTGCTTCGACTACGGGCTGCCGTCTTTAGAAATCCAGGGTCCCCTCACTCAGCAATGGATTAATCACTGGCGGCAGCAGGAACTTTTGGCGCGGTGGACCGTGCCGACCTCTGCTCGCCAGAGTGATGGAACTCTGATGCCAGAGCTAGTCGCTGACCAGTATGCTGCACCAGGGGGAATGACGGCGATCGCCAAAGACCTGGCCAGCGGGCTAGAGGTGCGGCGGCAGCACCGGGTCAGTCACCTCAGTCCCCAATCGGGGCGGTGGCAGATTCAAGTAGCCCCCGTTGGGGACACTTCGCCCACACCGATTTCAGCCAGGGCGATCGCCCTCACCATCCCTGCGCCCCAAGCCGCTACGCTGCTCCGTCCGCTCATCACTACAGGTCTGCCGCTCAGCCTGGTACAGGCAATCGAGTCAGTGGAGTTTGAGCCATGTTTGACGGCGATCGCCGCATATTCAGACGACGCCACTCAGACAGACGCATCCTGGGGAGTTATCCGCTTTGCGCCGGAGGCACCCCTCCGCTGGCTGGGGGTTGACAGCAGCAAACGCCTGACCGGACGCGCCTCTTCCACGCCTCCCATCGTGGTCTTCCACAGCAGTCCTGAGTTTGCTCACCAGCACCTGGAAGCGGCTGACCTAGACGCGGTAGGTCGGCAACTCCTAGCCTGGGCAGGCGCACACATCAGTCCCTGGTTAGCTGTTCCCACGTGGCTACAAGTGCATCGATGGCGCTATGCCTTCTGCCGCCGTCCATTGACTGAGCGATCGCTCTATGCGACTCAGCCCCTCCCCTTGGTCTGTGGTGGCGACTGGTGCGGTGGTAAAACCATTGAGGCAGCAATTCAGTCTGGCTTGGCGATCGCCCATCAGGTGAACTCGTCGCTATAGGGAAACCTTGACCCATTCGTGGGGTGCTTCCCTGACGATCGACTTGAAGTTATCGCACGACAGCTGCTCCGTACCGAGCCATGATCCGAGGATCTTTAGATCCTCATCGAATACTGCCTGAAGTTCTTCCACTTCCTCAGGACTGAGTTCTGGCCTCTTCTTCATCATCCACCAGCCCTTAACCCAGTCGCGCCAGCTCCGGGGAATCAGGTTGCGGCGAATGTCGCTCAGGATGGGAGCGTCTACAAAGAAGTCTCGAATCGCATTCTTGCGCAGCCGTTCGCTGGAGGCATTTTTGGTGCCCAAGTCCTCTTTCCAGGTCGGCGGCTCTGGATAGCCGATGAACTGGCAAACGCGCTCCAGTTCCTGCTGGGGATACTGACACAATCGCTCGAAAAATACGGGCAGCACCCGATCAAACCCAAACGTATCTAAATACGGCTTGAGCTGCTGGCTGTACTGACTGTAGGAGACCAATTCAGGATGCTGTTGAAGTGCCTGATGGATGTCGGTAGAAATCACGCACTGAGTCCATTCATGGATATAGTGGGACACCAACCGATCAATCGGGTGCCGCATCACATAGATAAATTTTGCCGACGGGACGTGCTCCTTGAGCCGCTGAATGGTGTGGGGATAAGTTGGCAGCTTCGTATAGTGGGTGCTTGATTCCCCACACAGGTCTGTGGGAGATGCGTCGGCAAAATAGGATTGATACCACGTCATCCCCTTCGCGTACTGGTCATCGTCACTGAAAAAGTTAGGCTCCTTCAGCTGGGTCATGAAAATCCCAGGATGGCTAGCCAGCTGCTCGTGCAGCGAACTGGTCGCGCACTTCATTGCGCCGATGATAATAAAGTGTGGACGAGTGCTCATGAGAATTTACCTTTCCGGCTGTAAGGGTGCTTTTAGTGGCGATCGCCAGTTCGTCCAGATATCAACTGCTTCTAGCTCACAGGTGTGGGGCAGCTTATGGCCAACCAGCTCCCGCAGCAGAGATACTGCGCGGCCCGCGAGCCACCCTGCATTCGCCATCCACAGTCCAAACGGTCCATAGAATGTGGTGAAATACCGGCTCCGGGAAGCGTACAGGTAAGCCCTAGGCCGTTTCCGCGCCGCTACTTCTGACTTGACTGGGCTACTGCCACCTCGCAAATGCACGACCCGCGCCTGGGGCCAATTGAGGATGTCCCATCCCGCATTGCGCGATCGCCGACAGTAGTCAATATCGTCGAAATACATGAAATAGCCTTCGTCCATCAGGCCAATTTGTTCAATAACTGCTTTGCGAATCAAGACGCAGGCAAAGCTTGTCCATTCTGGTCTCGTGGGAACGTCCGTTGCCTCGATAGGAACCTCATACCGACGCAGCAGCTTCGAAATGGGCGAGGTGCGCGCCGCTTCGATGAACTCGCTGATGGGCGAGCGGTAGCGGAAGCAGCTATTCTGCGGGGTCCCGTCTGGCCATTCCAGTCGGGGGCTGAGCAGTCCCACCTCAGGATGCCGCTCCATTACCGAAAGCAGCTCTTGAATCGCACCTTTGCGAATGATGGTATCGCTATTGGTCAGTAAATAGGCATCTGCCTCAACTGCTTTAATCCCCAAATTATTACCAGCCGAAAATCCACCATTCACCGGCGAGGGAATTAGCTTGACCCATGACTGCCAGCAATTTTGCTGAATAAATTGGTCAATTAAGCTAACCGAATTGTCTCCGGATGCATTATCAACCACCACCACACGGTCCTGGTTGGGGTCAACCTCAAATTCCAGCGACTTTAAACAGTCGATGACGAGATTTGGAGTCCGATAATTAACAATAACAACAGCAAGGCGCATGGGATTCACCGTCTATATCTAATAATAAGTGACTATCAGTATGTCTCGCGAGATATACATCCAAATAATGCTGTTTCTACGATTAGGTAGGTGGTCATAAGTAAACGTAGCTATGGTGGGGTGCGCCCCCCGCCGTGGGCGCACCCCACTGGCTTTTATTTATGGCCATGTACTTACTTAAGATACTGAACGTCGATGGCATTCATTTTGAGCTGGACGCGATCGCGCCACTGTTTTGTGCCAATGCGTCGAGCCAAGTAACTGGAGAGGAATAGGCCACTTCCATAGCGGTTGAGCCGAAACTGAAATTTTGACCACCAGTTCTGAAGCTTTAGCTGCTTTGCCATCAGGGGAGTCACCTCCAGAGAGGGGAGTTCGCTCAGCTCATAACCTCTTGTAGCCAATTGCTCACCGATACGGGACTCAACTAAACGAATTTCGAACTCCGATAGCTTGCGTCGCCACTGCTGAATGAAGGCTGGATCAGGCAGGTCATAAGTAGATTTCTCTGCGTAGCTAATCATGGCGCTGTCATAGGGAACGCCAATAAATTTGCTCAGTCGTGTCAGCGTTTCCTTTGGGTTGGCAATCAGCTCCTCGTAGGTTACTTCCGTGTAGCGGTCAGGGGTGAGGGAAGGTCGGAGCGCCTCCCAGAGCGCCTCCGCCTCCATCCAGCGCTCGACGCCACACCAGACGTTGCCCGCCCAACCCATGCCAATACAGGAGCGGGCAACGTCTCGACCATCTCGAATGATGTGGATGAAACGGGCTTCGGGCCAGACGTGCAGGAGACGGTCAAAATGGCGATGAACCGTGGCACCAATGATGGGCTTTTGGGTGCGATCGCGCTTCTGAAGGAGAAAGCTGTTAACTAGCTCAGGATAGTCAAGCGTAGTATCGATGGCAAACTGAGCTGCTTGAAAAATTCGATGGGTCCCTAACCACGCATAATAAGCCTGTAAGTCTGGCCACTGACCATCTGGAGAGATCTGATCGACGGCATACTCAAACTCATTACACCAGGCTATTTGGGGATGATGATCGAGCATTAACCGCAAGACCGTGGTACCCGAACGTTCTGCACCCACGAGAAAAATCGGATCAGGAACACCAGTTTCTTTCATAAAGATGCAGCCTCAATTGTATGCATGATATAGAGAACCAACCATTTTTTAAGTAGAGTGTTTATTGTGCTCCAGCTAAATATAGCTAATCCCCCCAGCCGTCAATGAGTCCATAGTCATTCAATGAAGCTAGTAGGATGCAACTTAACAGAAAAACGGTATTACCATAGCGTCATTTACCTATATCTAAGTAGAACTGCGTTAAAAAATGAAGGTTAGAAAACCGGGGGAGCGCCCCGCCGGGGCACTCCCCCGGTTTTCTAATATGAATTTATTGTGCCGACCTACTTACTTGCTTAATATATAGAGCGCGGTACTCTAGAGCGGCTAAACTTATTAGCGGCAGTACGTAGGGAAGGTTCAGGCTGGCGTAGAACCAGCCCTTCAATACTGCCAGCAACCAAGGCGAAGACAGGATTGTATTGATTGTTTAGGGCATTGTCTAGCATATACATCACAACAACTATAGCCAGGGCAGCCGCAGGTGCAACCCTTGCCGATCCCCATGTGCGACCTGGATAGCGTCTGATAAAAAGTACCACGGGCAAAAGCATGGCAATTCCCAGGCTGATTAAACCTGCTGCACCATGGATGCCAAACGTAATCACCCACCAGCTGTCCGTTATCGTGAGGTCAGTTCCCCATCCATCAATGACTCGATTTCGCCCATAGCCGCCCCAACCCCACATTGGCTGCTCTCTAGCCCTTTCCGACAGTAATTCTTCATTCTCAAATCTGAAACTGAGAGATTGAGCCCTCTCTTCACTAACGTTTTCTGAAAAGAAGTCAACAATACCCTGACCATCAAAATTTCCAGAGGCGGCTATGCCGTAATAGACGATGATTGATAAAATAACTGCCAGTAAAATAGCGCTTTTACGACATAGTCGCACTGCTACAAAAATTAGCAAGCCAGTGGTCAAAGTCAACCACGCTCCCAGTGACTTAACGGCTATGATATTGACTACTAGAATCCAGAATATCCATTTCATTGGGATATCCAAAATTTGGATAATCGCTTTGGTTCGCCATAGGATAAAGGCAATTAGCGTCGTTGCCATCATCCAATTTCCAAGAGATAGTCCATGTCTTAG
Source organism: Elainellaceae cyanobacterium (assembly GCA_050331615.1). GTDB lineage: Bacteria > Cyanobacteriota > Cyanobacteriia > CAKZMO01 > CAKZMO01 > JAYKGU01. The sequence continues at coordinate 16,962 of JBHJGR010000197.1, read as the reverse complement.
AAATACGCTTGGCCGATACCCACCCCAGCGAAAAGCCTGACTGAATTGGCGCAAGGCATAAAATCCATAAATTTGGTTATGGAGTTGGGGACTCATGCGCACTTCGTATAGGCACAGGGGTACGTAGAGTAGTCCACCAATGAGGATACCGACTGCTAACTTGCGTAGCCCTTCGAGGCTGCTGAGATACATCCTGCCGAGGAAGTAAGGAGCGCCCCATTTAATGAACTGATAGCAAGCATCTGAAAAGCCATCATACCAGGTTAAATCGTTATTAAGGGCTGTAACAACAGGGCTGATACAGCAGTAGAAGATCATAGGGAAATCGAGCCAATTGGGCCGAAATGAGGTAAACCTTTCGGCATTGAAAATTAGCGTTGCAATAATTACCGAATATGAGGCCACCGCCATCTTCTCGTAATCGAACGGGCCTAAAAGTGAGATTTCATATTCTGGTAGGAACAAATAGCCGCCAACAAAGCTAATGACCACTGCCCACTGGTGATTGAATCTACTGAATAGCCATAGGGTAAGTAGAGGCCATCCAATCATCATGACGTAGACTAGCGGAAACATTTATGCTAACTCCTACTTATCCTTGCTTACAGCTCGCAACTCTTTCAACCGACTCCACCGCTGGCTTTATTTATGTCCATGTACTTACTTCGGCCTGAGATGAGGTTGAGTTAAAAACGGATGAATTGCTTCAGCCTCTTTCGCAAACTTTGTTGCTTTGGGGCGATCGTTTCATTGGGGCGGGCACGGAAAAGCGTGGAGTGTGAGTTTGCCACTTCTTCCGCAGGTCTACCGTTGGTGTAGTAATAGAGCGCCAATGACTTCCTCGTCCAACCTTCTGGACAAGTTAAAGGCTCTGGATGTCCATGATAGGAGAAGTCAGTTGTACTGAAGATTACACACCGATTAAAAACCGGAAGAACTTTCTTCTCACAGTTCTGCATCTCCGAATCCCAGAGTTCAAAATGGCCGCCGTATTCTTCTTTCCAGTCCTTGTTTAGATACAGCAACAGGTTGAGCCGTCGGTCGAGCTTCAGCCTTTTGTGGCGATTGAAGTCAGCATGAATTTTTAGGTAACCTCCCGGTTCAATTTGGTGAAGCCCGCCACCGACGAAGTGGGGATCAGGGATGATACCCTCAATTCCAGTTAAGTGCTCCAAAAAATCTACAAATATGGAAGAGTTGAATTGATAGAGGAGATAACGGGTCTTCTCGCTCATTTGTAACTCGGATTTCGAGGCGAGCTTCTTCTCGGCAGGAGCATTGAACTGTTTCCAATCAATCGATTCTGGTTTGGGAAAATCTTCCAACACCTCGTTTAGAACTGACTCTGGCAAGAAGTTATCAATTATGATGTGAGGAAATGGTTTAGCTAAGCGATAATCATCGCAATACTTACTTGCTAATTCCTGCAGGAAGGACGCATCGAGCCAAGAAGTACTTAAACCGAAGCCGATTGTCATTTGTTATCTCCTAATTTGTCTTAAATTATCGATCAAAGGGTAGCCTAATTAAAGTCAATTAGAGCAGCGCCTATTCGTTAGAGAAAATATATAATCCTACTTGATCATATGAACTTAATAATACCTTCAATTGGTAGTTCAATTCCAGCTATATGCCTGGAAAACGCGATCGCCGCGATGACCAGAACAAACAGAACAGTTGCTTGAAAATCTTGCCAAAAACAACCAATACGCTCACGATACAGCCCAAACAAGCTAATCAGATAAACCGGTAAATCACTCAGGGCGACCGCAATTATAGCACCGACAATTCCCAGCCATGCAAAACCAATCTGTAGGCAGACGACGGTAAATACGAATCGTACGAAGTAAGCGTATGCCAGGTATTGTGGTCTTCCTATTGCATTGAGGGAACGACTAATGGTTTCGTGCAGCACAGTTGGCCATACGCCAACGGCTAAAATTGGGAACATCCATGCCGCTTGCGAGTAGCGATCGTCATATAGAACCAAAATCAAGAGGTCGCCAAACCCTGCTAGTACTGCAAGCGCGACGGCTAAACCTAGTAAGATTGGGCCACGCTTGCTTAAGATTTTTTCTCGTAACAGTGAGCGAGGTTGATCGGCTTGTCTTGAAACAAGAGGAAAAATAACGCGGATACTGAACTTTTGAATAATCACTCTCGGCAAATCCGAGAGGGCAAAAGCGATAGAGTAAACTCCGAGCATCTCAAAGGAAAGAAGTTTTCCGAGGACGAGGCGATCGGCCTGCTTAGCAAGAAAGGTCATCGCTGTTGCAATAAAGATCCACTTGCCAAAGGCAAGAATGGCTTTAACGCTTTCCTTCTCAAGCACAAACCGATTTAGCTTACCTGGTAAAAGCGAATGGCTCCGCACGGCTTGGTAGATCGCGGCTGAAATACTGCCTGCAACCAGTGCCCAAATCGTGGGATTAAAAAATGCCCATAGGATCATCACAACGACATTTACGACCTGGGCACCTAATTCAAATCGAGTCTGCCTGCCCAACTCTAGATGGCGATGCAGCCTGGCTAAATTAGTGGAGCTAAAACCTAGAATGAGTGTATTCAATCCAACGATTGGAAGTAGCCAAGCCAGCCTAGGTTCTTCATAGAAATCGCTTACATAACCGGCGATGAGGATACAGACCAGCCAGAGTAGGCAACCTCGAATAACTTGAATCGTCCAAGCCGTATTTAAGAAAACCGGATCATCACCCCGCTCGTTCTGGACAATGCTGGGTCTGATACCGATATCTGAGAAGAGCATCAACCCAGTTAGAAAAATATTAACTAGAGCCATTAGCCCAAATAGCTCAGGTTGAAGCAGTCGAGTTAGGACAAGATTGCTGCCAAACCGGATCGCTTGCGACAATCCATGCCCTGACACTAGCCAGACACTACCCCGGATCATCTGACTTTTGAGGGATAAGACTGATATAGGATTTTTCATCGTGTATAAATTTACAGGCGACCCTAATTTCGTCCCGTCACATCGTCCTACGCCACCGATGGGCTTAACTAAGTTGACTGGTCTCAACACACTGATGAGGTGCTGGGGGAACACCTACTCAGCTAGATAATGCCAGTAAACTACCTCCGGCCAAATAAAAATTCTTAGTAGATTCACACGTCCTTGGTGAATCGAGATGGCGCAATAAGCAGAGCCTTTTACTCGCCATAGATGACTATATTGAGAATAGTGTGTTCGCAGCATATCCCTGGGAGACTCTTTATTTACTCTTAACTAACTTGGAGAAGTTAGCGGGAAATCGTAAAGCTTAAATAAAGCTGCCCCTAGTAGCTTTGCTCACCTCCGTACCATTACGGTAAGTTGATACTAGGTACATGGCCATAGATAAAGCTGGTGTGGTGTACCCCTTGCCGGGAGCTGCGCCCCACCGTAGCGTTGTTTACCTATAGCTGCCTACTTGGTGCGCGTAGTGAAATTTCTCCGCCTGATGCCGCTTAATTTAGAGGTTACAGCGAGACTATTTAGCTTGTTGTTTGAATGCCGCTACGCAGCTCTTACGAACGAGTAAATTCTGATACCTCAATGCCTAATAATACTTACCCACTAGAGAGTACGCTAATTATATTTCTTCAGATTGATAGAGCTGTCAGTACGATTGGGAATATTATCGGCATGAGATTTGGCACAGGTAATTAGATCCTTAAATTCTGCCGCAAAAACTGACAGAATTAGTGATAAACGGCTGTCATTAGACTTGAGAGACGCACTATGGCTGATAGAAGACCTAAATTGCTAGCGATGCTTGGCATCTCAGCATTGTTATGTTCATACCCTCTTGATGGCGGAGGTGCTTATGCGTCTCCAAATGAACCCACTGCTGTCCGTCAGCTAATCGGCGAAGAATCTTCACCCAACTTGGCCCCTTCAACCGCTTTCCCGGATATTAGCCAGGGCAGTGATGGTCCAGGCAGCCCTGAGAACGATTATGTTTTGGGGGTTGGTGATTTAATCCAGGTTGATATATTTGAGGTTCCAGAGTTCAGCGGTGAGCAAAACGGCCAGCACCTCGTTTTTGCCGATGGCTCCATTAGCATGCCGTGGATCGGGAAGGTCAACGTCGCGGGCATGAGCCTCTCTGAGGTTGAGCAATTGCTGACTCAACGCTATGCCGCCTTCGTCAATGAGCCGCTGATTACTGTGAGCTTGGTATCTCCGCGACCTATCCGGGTCGGAGTCGTCGGCGAAGTTAATCGTCCGGGGTCCTACGTCGTCGAGTCTCCATCTGTCGGGTCGGCTGTCCAGGGGCAGTCGATTACCGATACCATCCGTGAGGCTGGTGGGATTACGCAACTCGCAGATATTAGAAGAATACAGGTCCGCCGCCCCTCGGGAGTTGGCGGACGTGAACAGGTTTTTGTGGTTGACTTCTGGAGCTTCTTGCAAACTGGGAGCATTGACCAAGACATTACGCTACGGGATGGCGATGTCCTGGTTGTGCCCACAGCGACTGAGCTGACGGCTGAGGAGGTCTCACAACTGGCGATCGCCAATATTTCTCCCGAGGTCATTAACGTCAACGTCGTCGGTGAGGTCGTCACCCCCGGTGCTGTGACCGTGCAGCCCAATGCTTCTCTAAACCAAGCACTACTGGCAGCGGGAGGATTTCGTAAAGACAGGGCACGTCAAAGCAACGTTGAACTCATCCGTCTCAACCCTGACGGGACCGTATCCCAGCGGACGATCCCCGTCGATTTGTCTGCTAACATCAACGAGGAAACGAATCCTGCCCTGCGTCAAAACGATATTATTGTTGTCAACCGCTCTGGTCTGGCCAGCGCCTCCGACTTCCTGTCAACGGTGACGAGCCCATTTGCAAGCGTGCTTGGCATTCTCGGTCTGCTTAACCTTTTCTAAGTGAGACATGGCTGCGCCCGGTCTACGGCTAGCAGCGCAGCATAGGCTCGCCAATAGCGCATCGTTCACCCATACCTTCAGTGCATCTTAAGCTCCAGTCCACATCAAATCGACTACTCACACATGGGATAGATTTGTCGATTGCCAAAAGATAATCTGGGGTAACTGTTGGCTAAGTTATGATTCACAAATAATGCGCAGCTCCTGCTTTTGAGTTAAAAAGGGACTTACGTACGAATGGTTGCTCAATCCAACAACTGCTTGCAGCAGCTTACGATATATGACGCTCTGGAGAGGTTGCACTAATGGAAAATACACCTTCAGCCTCATCATCAGGAATCAGCAGCAGCGACTTGAGGCTGATGAACGTGGGTAGTGAAACCGACGACTCTGCCGATTTATCCCGCGGGGGGGCGGGACTGCGTCCCCTCATTAGAACGCTTCAGCGGCGAGCGCTTGTTGTGTTGGGGATATCTGCCGCCATCATTGGAGTTGGCCTCTACCGGACTGCAACTACCCAGCCCACCTATCAGAGCAGTTTCCGGCTGTTGGTTGAGCCTGCCACGTCTGCTGGGCGCATCTCTGACCCATCTGTGCTGACCCGTTCTGATGGTCAATTACCCGGCAATTTGTCCCAGGTTGACTACCCCACTCAGATAGAAATCCTCAAAAGCCGAGCTGTCCTATCGGAGATTGCTGATAGGGTACAGGCCGACCACCCAGAGTTTTCCTACGGTTCCCTGAGTGCTGGTCTTGAAGTTGAGCGAGTTGCGATCGCCAGAGGACGAGGATTTGAAACCGGCATCATCGAGGTTACCTACACTGACGGAGACTCTCAAATTGTCACGGCAGTCTTAGAGGAAACCGTTGATAAGTACCTGCAATATAGTCTAGAAGAACGAAAAAACCGATTTAGTGAAGGCGTTCGCTTTATCGAGGAGCAGTTACCCGAGCTGCGACAGCGGGTCGACGTTCTGCAAGCCCAGCTACAGCGGCTGCAGGAGGAGTATCTGCTGGTTAACCCCGAAACGCAGGGCGAGCAGTTGTCAAACCAGGTTCAAGTTGCCGAGAGCCAGCAGTTTGAAACCCAACGGCAGCTACAGGAATTGCGTGCCCTCTATGCAAGTCTGCAGGCGCAGTTGAGCCTCTCGCCTCAAGATGCCATTGCTGCCGCTGCCCTCAGCGAGAATCCGCAGTACCAAACGCTCTTGGCGCAGCTCAGCGAAATTGATACCCAAATTGCCGTGGAATCGGCCCGATTTAGCGAAAACAGTCCGGTCATTCGTTCCCTTAAACAACGTAAACAAAACCTGTCTAATTTGCTGTCTCAGGAAGTTCAGGCGACAGTTGGGTCCCAGGTTTCTGGTTCAGTGGACAGCTCTCAGCTTCTGTCCTACCAGGACTCGACGCGCCTATCCCTGATTCAGCAGATGATTGATACGGCCAATCAAATTCGGGTTCTGGAAATTCGGAATCAGGAGATTGCTGAATCTAGGGGAATTTGGGGGCAGCGAGCACAGGAGTTTCCATCCGTTAACCGACGCTATAACGAGCTGAGCCGCCAGTTAGAAATTGCCACCCGCACGCTCGATCAGCTGCTGGTGCAGCGGGAGAACTTGAGGGTTGAGGCCGCCCAAGACCAGGTTCCCTGGGAGGTGATCAGCGAGCCGGGACAGCCACAGTTGGCGGATGCTTCCCAGCGGGATCTGATCATTGCTATCGGTGTTGCTCTGGTCGCTAGCGTGGGAACGGCTATCTTGTGGGAGCGAATTCAAGATGTCTTCTATTCCACTGAAGACGTTCAAGATGCGCTGCAGATGCCGGTTCTGGGCGTCATTCCCTATCAAGAGCAGGCCGATCAGCCCTTTGACGTTCTTTCGCTGGCTCGATTTGACGGGGTGCAGAGCGACAAGAGCGGCGTACCGTTCGTAGAGGCATTTAGTTCCCTCTATGCGAGGCTGCGCTTTATGATGCCCGACTTGTCACGACTGCGATCGCTCGTTATCTATTCGGCGGCAGCGGGCGATGGCAAGTCAACCATCGTTACCTATCTGGCCCATGCGATCGCCGAGATGGGGCAGCGGGTTCTTATCGTAGACGCAAATTTGCGATCGCCCGACATCCATCAGATCCTCAAGCTTCCCAACAGCAAGGGGCTGGCTGACGTGCTAGCCGGAGATTTGGATGCTAACGAAACCATATCGCGGGTTTCGCTTTCGAAGAATCTTTTCGTGCTGACTTCTGGACAGCCGCGAGCTGACTCAACTCGGATGCTGGCCTCTAACCGGATGCAGTTGCTGATGGAATACCTGAGGGATAAGTACGACTTTGTTATTTACGATACTCCCCACGCGATGGGTTTGACCGATGCCAACTTCCTGGCGGCCAATGCAGATGGTCTGCTAATGACAGTAGGGATTGGTAAGACTAAGCGATCGGTGGCTACGCAGCTCTTCAGCGAGCTGCATGCTTACAATATGCCTTGCTTAGGCATCGTCGCCAACTATGTCAAGAAGACGTCCAGCAGCACGTCTGGCTACTATCACGACACCTACCAAGCTACGCTCAAAGGTCAGTCTCAGCCCTTATCCCAACCTGATGCTAGCCCCGGTACTCTGGCACCCTAGCGTCGTTTTAACAGGGGGTAGAAATTTCTCCTGGAAATCGCTTAAGTCAAACGGCTGAAACCGCTTGTCCGACTGGGCGATCGCCCCATGCCAAAACCCCTTTGAAGAGGCTCAGGCCATCGCTCAGACCCAGCATCGGGTCGGAGGCTCGCTCGGGGTGGGGCATCATGCCTAGAACGTTGCCCTGACGGTTGCAGATGCCCGCGATGTGGTGGAGCGATCCGTTAGGGTTATGCTCTGCAGTGGTTTCGCCAGACGGCGTGCAGTAGCGAAACAACACCTGCCGATGCTGTTCCAGATCTGCTAGTGTCTGCTCGTCGGCGTAGTAGCAGCCCTCGCCGTGGGCAATGGGCAGGGTGATGACCTGGCCTTCCTGGTAATGGTGGGTCCAGGGTAAATCAGTGCGCTCTACCCGCAGCGAGACGCGATCGCAGATAAAATGCAGGTCTCGATTGCGCATCAGCGCCCCCGGCAGCAGTCCGGCCTCAGTAAGCACCTGAAACCCGTTGCAGATACCCAGCACTAGCTTCCCCTGCTCAGCATGGCGGACAGTAGCGCTCATGGCAGGAGAAAATCGGGCGATCGCGCCACATCGCAGGTAGTCGCCGTAGCTGAATCCTCCCGGTACAATAACCACGTCCAGGTCCGAAAGATCGTCCTCTTCGTGCCAGACCATGCGGGTGGGATGGCCCAGCAGGTCGCGGGTCACCATGGCGGCGTCGCGATCGCAGTTCGATCCGGGAAAGACGAGAATGCCAAATTTCATAGGACGTCTATGCCTGTTGGAGCGTGTTTTGAAGCTGGGTGATTTCAAATCGATAGTTTTCGATGACAGGGTTGGCCAGAAGCTGATCACACATCTGATTGATCTGATGGTGAGCTGTGGCCTCATCGGCGGCGGTCAATCGCAATTCGACATACTTACCCATGCGAACCTGGTCTACCCCCTCGAACCCGAGATGGTGCAGGCCCGACTGCACTGCAGTCCCGGCAGGGTCGAGCACGGATGGTCGGAGGGTGACGTATATTTGCGCAAAATACTGCTGACTCACGGAGGGAATAACATCTAGGGTTGACGTTCTGAATCTACCTCAATACTAGCGAGTCAGTGAATTTCTATAGAGAACTCGCCCGGTAAAAGGCTCGCACTATGAAAAGCTCGCGATCGCTTTTGGATAGAACTGACGCAGGGCTGACCATCCTGAGCAGGATTTGGGACAATAGAGGGCAGGCAGGCTATTTACTCACGCTCATCGCTCCATGAAACGTACCCGCAGCCAGGATCAGATCTTAGACGTACTTAAAACCCTGAATGAAGCAATTTCGGCGCAGGATCTTTATGTCGAATTGCGCCATCGGGGCAAGGGAGTGGGGCTAGCCACCGTCTACCGCTCTTTGGACGCCCTCAAGCTAGCGGGGAGCGTTCAGGTGCGCACCCTGGCCAATGGCGAATCGCTCTACAGCTTGGCGAAAGAAGACCGACACCACCTCACCTGCCTCCAGTGCGGCAAGTCCATTTCCATTGACGAATGCCCCGTCCACGAATTGGAGCGCCAGCTCAATCAGTCCCATCAGTTCAAAATCTACTATCACACTCTGGAGTTTTTTGGACTCTGCACGAGCTGCCACGCTGCTCAGCTCAACCGTCCTGAGTCTGCCGAGGACGCCTAGGGGAGCACCGCCGTGGCCAAAATTCTCTATCTCGCCAATCCGTACGGATTTTCCACTCAGCAGAAGGCCCAACTCCTGCCGCCGATCATCCAGGCCCTGGCTTCACTGGGAGCCGAAGTATGGGAGCCGTTTGCCCGCAATAATCAGCTCGACCTCTCCCAACCGGGCTGGGCCTATCGCGTCGCGCAGGCCGATGTGCAGGACGTGATGGCCTGCGACGGCATTTTTGCCATTGTTAACGGTACACCACCGGATGAGGGCGTAATGATTGAGCTGGGAATGGCGATCGCCCTCCAGAAAGCCATCTTCCTGTTTCGCGACGATTTCCGCCGCTGCAGCGATAGCGAAGACTATCCCCTCAACCTCATGGTGTTTGCTGGATTGCCTGAAGCCAACTGGACGGACTACTACTACGCCTCAGTAGCCGACATTAGCTCTCCTGATAAAGCTCTGTATCAGTGGCTGCGGCAGGATGGCGCTTAGCAATTCGGCGGAAAGTAGCCCCTCTTGAAAGGGAGCTTGGTCCAGTAAACATATGACCCCGTTATTCAATATGGGCGACCCGAAATCCCATCTGGCACTCAAACTGTTCGGGCTGGCTTGCTGCCGATTTATAGAGGGCGCGACCACAGCGAAGCGTTCCTCCCCGCCAGCGGGGTTGACCGCTCTGGTCGGCCATCAGGCAGGTTTGACAAACCTGCTGGGGAGAGACGAGTTGATCTTTCATGAGAATCACTAGCATGTTCGTACCTCTATGTGCGTATCGCGGAACCGATCCCCCTTGTGGCTAAGACTATTTTATGCCACGCCTCTAGAGGCAAAAGTTACATTGGATTACTCTTTATATGCGTAAAGCCCCCGAAAAATTGGAATTAGCATAAGGTTACTTAGATTTCCTACCATGTGCCCCCTGGGAGCATAGCGGCTCCAGGCGATTTGCGATATTCTCCAACTCGGAATGGATTGGCCTGTTCCAATCTATTCAGCTCATTGACCAGCTTACTGAGAGGAAATCAAGATCTTATGGCTTACGAGCTTCCTGAACTACCCTACGACTACGCTGCCCTGGAGCCGTACATCTCGAAAAACACGCTGCAGTTCCACCACGACAAACACCACGCTGGTTACGTCAGCAAATATAACGATGCTGTCAAAGGTAGCGACTTCGAAGGTCAGCCAATTGAAAATGTCATCCAAGCCGTAGCAGGTGACGACTCCAAGAGAGGTATTTTCAATAATGGTGCTCAAGCTTGGAACCACACCTTCTATTGGAATAGCATGAAGCCGAATGGTGGTGGTATGCCATCAGGAGATCTAGCTCAGAAAATCGAGGCTGATTTTGGCGGCTACGAGCAGTTCGCGAACGAATTCAAGCAGGCTGGTGCTACTCAATTTGGCAGCGGCTGGGCCTGGCTCGTTCTGGACGGGGATACTCTTAAGGTTACAAAAACGCTGAATGCGGATAATCCCATCACCAGCAATCAGGTGCCCCTGCTCACAATGGACGTATGGGAACACGCCTATTATCTGGACTATCAGAACAAGCGCCCTGACTACATCAGTGCCTTTCTTAGCAATCTGGTGAACTGGGACTTTGCGGCCCAAAACCTAGCGGCTGCTTGAGCATTCGGCTGCAGTTTGGCGGCTCTGTCGTAAGTAGGTAGTCATCATTAAACGTAGCTATGGTGGGGTGCGCCCCTGGCGGGGAACACGCCCCACTGGCTTTTACTTATGGCCATGTACTTAGGAGATGGAGCCGTTATTAATCTGAATGCTAGATGCTCAAGCGCGATTGATTACATCCTACCCGTGGTGTGCTCCGCCGGGGCGGATACCACCCAAGAAAATAAGTTTGTTCAACTACTGCCTATGGTCTTCTTTGAGCCTGACTACCCTCACATCATCTGGTCGTTTAATTACCGAGGATGGCGATTACAGATCGATCAGGGCAAATTGGATGGGCAAATCCTATATTCGGTATGGGCAGATCACGAAACCGGGTGTGCGGTAGCAGTGCCTTGTGCCCTGACCCGTGAGGAGGCAATCAAGCGGGCAAAACGGTACGTTGATCGGCGACTACAGGACGACTCGAGAGAATTCCGCAGGGATCTCTCTTAGGAAAAGGGCTGTCACGCCATCGGATCTACATATCCCTGAATATTTTCTGGCTCTAGCTGCTTCAGAATACGAGTTACCCGGTTGGTTATATTAGGAGCACCCTTGGCTACCACTAGGTATTTTCCGGCTTTGAGACGATTGCGGTATGGTAATGCATCACCGCTGCCCAGGGAAAGGCCAACGCCGCCACCAATAAAAAAGCTGCCCATGGCTCCGGCGATCGCCCCAAACACGCCGCCGAGGATATGATTCCCCAGCGCCCCAATGGACGGGAGCAGCATATATTGAGTGGAGACATTAAAGGCATAGCCACCGATGAAGCCAAAGGGCACCAGCCAGGTTGCCATAATCAGCGCCTGCTTCCGACCGGGCTTAGCCGGATCGATCAAACCAAATTCGTCAGCACTTTTATAGCCCTTGCCCAGGATTGCTACCTGGTCGAGGGGGACTCCTTCTTTTTCTAGGGTAGAGTAGGCGGCTTCGGCCTGAATGCGGTCGGGGAAAACGGCAAAGACGTAGTTCATGGCAGCGTATCTAGCAGGATTGAGCGGGTTCAATTCCTTTTCAATTTTACGGCAGGTGCTTCCCGTTCAACTAACTGCCACGCCAGCTTAGCTGCCCCGACGATGCCCGCCTGGTTGCCCAGGGCTGCCCGCAGCAAATGTAGGTCTAGCCGAGAGCTGGGGAGCACCCGCGCCTCGATTTCAGCCTGCATAGCCGGAAAGAAAAAGTCAGCACTGGCGCTAATGCCGCCACCGATAATTACGGCTTCCGGGGTCAGCACATAAATCAGGCTAGCCAGCCCTGCCCCCAGGTCACGCCCGTATTCCTGCCAGAAGGCGATCGCCCCCGCATCCCCTGCCCGTGCCTGCTGGCCCAGTTCCCCTGGCTCCAGCCCTGTCCGCCGCCGCACTGCCTGTACAGACACGTGCTGCTCTAGAGAACCCTGGTTGCCGCTGTTGCAGGCAGGGCCGTTGGGATCGAGGGTAATGAGGCCCAGCTCTCCAGCAGCGCCATGACGCCCAACAAATAGCTGACCGTTCAGGATTACCGCCCCGCCGACCCCCGTACCTAAAGTGAGCAAAATCAGGTCACGAAAAGGACGTCCCGCCCCTAGCCAAAATTCTCCGACGCCGGCACAGTTGGCATCATTCGCCAGGATGGCTGGACGCTGGAGCTTTTTCTCCATCCAGTCGGCCAGAGGCACGTCTTTCCAGCCCGCCAGGTTGATAGCCACCTGAGCAATTCTGCCGCTGCCATCAACGGGACCGGGGGTGCCAATGCCGATAGCAGCACTGCGTCCGGCAGGGTCGAGATGGGCGATCGCCGCCACTATCGCCGCCACTACCCGATCAGGTTCAGACGGCTGGGGGGTGGGAACGGTGTGCGATCGCAAACACATTCCCGCCGCGTCAAAGCAGCCTAGCTTAATGCTGGTCCCCCCCAAATCAATGCCGATTACCTGCGTGGCACTCATACGTCCTCCCCCGTGAGCGGCGCTTTGGGACCAGCGGGGGACGGTTGGGCCTGGCGACGCTGGCTGCAGTAGTCCGTGTCGGAGCAGATCCAGATGCGATCGCCCCGGTCGTTCACCACCACTTCGTCCAAATAGCTTTCCCTAGAGCCGCAGAAGGCGCAGGACTGCTCCCAACGCTCTATGGTGAAGGGATAGTCTTCAAAGTCTAGGCTCCTGACGGAAGTATAGGGGGGGACAGCATAGATGCGCTTCTCCCGCCCTGCACCGAACAGTTGAATTGCTGGACTCATGTGCAGCTTGGGGTTGTCAAAGCGGGGAATGGGGCTGGGGCGCATCATGTAGCGGTGGTTGACGATCACCGGATAGTCGTAGGCGGTGGCGATGTGGCCATAGCGGGTGATGTCTTCATAGAGCTTGACGTACATCGCCCCATAGTCCTCCAGGGCGTGCATCTTGCGGGTTTCCACTTCCGAGGGCTCGATCCACCGCAGCGGTTCAGGGATGGGCACCTGGTAGACCATGATCTGCCCTGCCCGCAGGGGCGTTTCGGGAATGCGGTGGCGGGTCTGAATGACGGTGGCCGCCTCAGTGCGCTCCGTCGTGGCAATACCGCAGACCTTCTGGAAAAAGCGGCGAATATTTACCGCGTTGGTAGTATCATCGGCCCCCTGGTCGATTACCTTGAGCACATCGGTTTTGCCGATAACGGAGGCCGTCACCTGAATCCCCCCCGTCCCCCAGCCGTAGGACATGGGCATCTCCCGCGAAGAGAAGGGGATCTGATGGCCAGGAATGGCGATGGCTTTGAGGATAGCGCGGCGGATGGAGCGCTTAGTTTGCTCGTCGAGGTAGGCAAAGTTGAAGCCAGGCTCGGGGCTGGAGGAGGGGGGCATTGAGGGCATGGGCAGGGGCGATCGCAACAAGAAGACTCACCAGGAAATAAATTACCATTTTGCAGGGCGAAGCATTTCGTAACAACCTTTCCTTTGGACCTCCTTCCAAGAATCTCCTGCCAAAGATCTCCTGCCAAACGTACTGGCGAAATGCTTCGCCCTCACGTGGAGCTACGGGTCTTTCAGGAAACCTCAGGAGATTTTTGGCCAGGGTAAGTCCGGCCTTTCCAGGCTCCCCCCCGCCCCTGCCAGTGGCGTATAGCTGAATCCAGGGTCATCAGGGTGTAGAGTAGGGCGATCGCCGGTAGACAACCGGCAAACACGGGTGAACACTGGTAAAACCGCACAATGGGCCAGTAAGCCACGGTCATCAGCAGCCAGGCCAGACCTCCCGCGATCGCCATTACTTTTGAGCCGAAGAGTAGTCCGGCGATCGCGCTTACAGGTGGCACCAGGTAAACTAGCGTCATCGCCAGGATCGTCCCCAGCAGCAATAGGGGCGAGTAGTTGAGCTGAGTATAGGCCGTGCGGGCCACCATGTCCCAAATCGTCTTCAAGTCGGGGTAAGGACGCAGGCTGCGGGTTTGGGAGCTGAGGCCGAGCCAGATGGGGTGGATGAGTGGATTGGATGGGTGCGCTGGTGGGGGTAGCTCCTTGGCTGGCTGCCGTTTGATGGCCTGGGCCAGGGCGCAATCGTCGATTAGGGCCTGACGAATGGCGGCGATGCCGCCGATCCGCTCTAGAGCGTCTGGTCGCAGCAGCAGACAGCCTCCTGCGGCTCCGGCCATTGAGTTTTGGGGATCATTGACCCAGCGGAAGGGATAGAGCTTTTGGAAGAAGAAGACAAAGGCGGGGATCAGCAGCTTTTCCCAGAAGCTGTCGGTGCGCAGCCGCACCATGATGGAAGCCAGGTCGAGCTGGTCAGCGTCGGCCTTAGCTACCAGGTGGGCCAGGTTGTGGGGGGCGTGCTCAATATCCGCATCAGACAGCAGCAGATAGTCGGGACGGGGCGATCGCCCCAGAGCCAGCTGCGTCCCCTGCTCCAGCGCCCAGAGCTTGCCCGTCCAGCCCACAGGCAGGGGTTGGGCCGTCAGCACCTCCAGGGAGCGGGGTTCTGACCGCTGGGCGTTTATCGCCTGAGCCGTTTCCTGGGCCACGGTGGCTGTTCCGTCGGTGCTGTGGTCGTCCACCAGGATGATGGAGATTGCGCCTGCGTAGTCCTGGGTGAGGAGCGATCGCACCGTCACCGGCAGCACGTCTGCCTCGTTGCGGGCGGGGATCACCACGCACACCGATCGCATCGGACTGGGAACCGGAATCTCCGCCGCCTCCAGGTGAGGGGTCGCCCGCCAGAACTGCCCCCGAAATCCCAGCAGGTAGACCCAGATCAGTGCAGACAGAACGGGAAGGATGGCGATCGCACGGATCGCCCCAAGGTGGTCTCCGAAAAGGTTCATAATCTGTCCCGTCAACAATGTCGAATGTGTCCGCAGATTACGCAGATTACGCAGATTACGCAGATGATGAATGGCGTCCCTCCCGATTCTCTTCCATCTGCGCCCATCTGCGTAATCTGCGGATAAACACCATACCGCCCCGCCACCTAGTTTATTCCAACGTTCTGAAAAAAATCGCAATTAGGAAGCCCACCAGCGTGGATAAGCCAATCACCGACCCATCCTTGAGGTAGGCTTCCGGCAGCATGGTCTCCGCCAGCATCGTCAGCATGGAGCCAGCCGCCAGCCCCTCCATCAGGGACAGGACGATTACTGGTTGCTGTCCACAGGTTTAGGGCGAATTCCGCCATTCTCCTGTACGGTTGATTTACTAAACGTTGCTTCATATTTTTACTCAGTGATTGATGGTTGAGGAGTGAAGAGCATGCAAATCCAGGATAGAAGTACCGTGGCTGGCCTGCGGGAGGCGATCGCCGCTAGCCAGAACTACCTGTTATCCCAACAACATCCCGGAGGCTACTGGTGGGCTGAGCTGGAGTCAAACGTAACCATGGCGGCGGAAGTCGTCCTGCTGCACAAAATTTGGGGCACCGACCGGGAGCGGCCCCTGCACAAGGTAGAGCAGTACCTGCGATCGCAGCAGCGGGATCACGGCGGCTGGGAGCTGTTCTACGGCGATGGGGGCCACCTCAGCAATTCGGTAGAAGCCTATATGGCCCTGAAGCTGCTGGGCGTTGCGGCAGACGATCCGGCCATGCAGCGGGCGCGGCAGTTTATTTTGGAGCGGGGTGGGGTGACGCGATCGCGCGTCTTCACCAAGCTCCACCTGGCCCTGATTGGCTGCTTCGACTGGCGGGGCGTGCCCTCCATTCCGCCCTGGATTATGCTGCTGCCCGATTCATTTCCGATTTACGAAATGTCGAGCTGGGCGCGGGGCAGCACCGTGCCGCTGCTGATTGTGTTCGACCAGAAGCCTGTGTTTCAGACAAATTCTGCCATTACTCTCGATGAGCTGTATGTGGAAGGGCGGGCCAACGCCAATCTAGACTTCCCTGCCAGCGGTACCTGGGCCGATGCCTTCCTCTGGCTCGACAAGGCGTTTAAGCTGGCGGAAGATCTCAACCTGGTGCCCTTTCGGACTGAAGGGCTAGAGCTAGCCGAAAAGTGGGTGCTGGAGCGGCAGGAGGAAACTGGCGACTGGGGCGGCATCATCCCAGCTATGCTCAACTCTCTGCTGGCTCTGCGCTGCCTTGGCTATGATCCCCACGACCCCGTTGTCGAACGAGGTATGGCGGCGGTAGACCGGTTCGCCATGGAAACCGAATCGTCCTACTGGGTGCAGCCCTGCATCTCCCCCGTTTGGGATACCGCCTGGGTGGTGCGGGCCTGCCGGGATTCAGGCATGGCCGCCGATCACCCGGCCCTCATCCGAGCTGGAGAGTGGCTGCTGGAGCGGCAAATCCTCGACTATGGCGACTGGGCGGTGAAGAATAAGCAGGGTTATCCGGGTGCCTGGGCCTTTGAGTTTGTCAACCGCTGTTACCCCGATGTGGACGACTCGGCGGTGGTGGTGATGGCCCTGAGCCAGCTCCAGCTTCCCAATGAGGCCCTGAAGCAAAGGGCGATCGCCCGCACCGTCAACTGGATTGCTACCATGCAGTGCCGCCCCGGCGGCTGGGGAGCCTTCGACCTGGACAACGACCAGGACTGGCTCAACGTCCTCCCCTACGCCGACCTCAAGGCCATGATCGACCCCAATACCGCCGACGTCACCGCCCGCGTCCTGGAAATGGTCGGCTACCTCACATCCACCTACCCATCCACCCACCCCCTC